>CAZMRP010000238.1:0-7479 GCA_964568275.1 uncultured Myxococcales bacterium | reverse complement strand
CGCCCGCCGCGACGCGGCGCTGGCCGCGGGCATCGGGCCGGACCGGCTGGTGCTGTGCCTGGGGACGTTCGTCGACCGGGCGCCGTACGTGAGCGACTACCGCGGGGCGCGGATCTTCCACCGCAGCACGGCGCAGCGCACGGAGGACTTCCTGACGACCGCCGACTACTGCTTCCGCTACGACACCGAGTGCCACTGGATGACGGCGATGGTGCCGCCGCTGCAGTGGGCTCCGGTGCGCGCCACGGTCGGCCGCTGGTTCCTCGGGTCGACCAACCTGATCCGCTGGTCGAAGGCGCTCGAGCCGCTGCTCGAGCTGAGCCGGCGGCGGCCGGAGGTGGTCTGCGACTACTTCGTGCCGCGGCGGCGCTGGGAGGAGTTCTTCGCCTGGTACGCCGGCGCGGTGGACCACTGGCCGCTGTGGGTGGTGCCGTACCGGATGTCCGCCCCGTACCCCTGGCTGGCCGACGGACACGTGCGGCGGATGGGCGACGACCTGTTCTTCGACTGCGCGGTGTACGGCCGCCGCAACGACGACCGGCAGCGCGACCTGTCGGAGCTGCTGGAGCGCAAGACCTACGAGCTGGGCGGGATCAAGACGCTGATCTCGCGCAACCACCACACGCGCGAGGGGTTCTGGGACGTGTACGACCGCGAGCGCTACGCGGCGGTCAAGGCGCGGCTCGACCCCCGCGGGGTCTTCCCGGGCCTGTACGAGAAGTTCCACCGGGAGTAGGCGGCGGCGCGCGCTACTGCAGCAGCAGCCAGGCGGCCACGGCGGCGGCGAGCACCAGCAGTGCGGCGAGCACCAGCCACGCGGTGCGGCGGCGCGTGACGCGCGGGTGCTCGATGTGCACGGCGCCGGGGCTGATCTTCCGCTCGCGCCGGGTGCGGGTCGGTCGATCCTCCAGCGCCCGGACGAAGTCCTCGACGTCGGCGAAGCGGTCGGCCGGGTCGGGCTGGGTCGCGCGCTGCAGCGCCGCGACGACGTGCGGCGGCGGCTTCGCCGCCGCCACCCGCTCGGCGGGCAGCGGCCGGGCGATCTCGACCGTCACGATCTGCGCCAGCCCCACGTCCTGGCGCATCTTGCGCCCGGTCAGCATCTCGGCCACCAGCAGCGCGAAGGCGTACTGGTCGGTCCACGGGCCGAGCTCGACGTTCTGCGCCTGTTCCGGGGCGAGGTAGGCCGGGGTTCCGAGCACGATGCCGCTGCGCGTCAGCCGCGGCTCGCGCGTCCGCAGCACCGACTTGGCCAGGCCGAAGTCGAGGATCTTGTCCACCGGCGGCGCTCCCGGGGACTCGACGAGGAAGATGTTCTCCGGCTTCAGGTCGCGGTGGATCACCCCGCGCTCGTGGGCGAACAGCAGCCCCTGCGCCAGCTGGCGCGTGTGGTCCAGCGCCTCCCGCAGCGGCATGCCCTGCGGCCGCGCGCGCAGCTCGTCGCGCAGCGTCCGGCCGTGGAGCAGCTCCATGGCGAAGTACGGCGTGCCCCACTCCCCGGTGCCGCTCTCGAACCCCTCGACGATGTGCGGGTGCCGGAGCTGCGACAGCAGCTGGGCCTCGCGGATGAAGCGGGTGACCATCGTCGCGTCGTCGTCGTCGGGGATCATCAGCTTGAGCGCGGCGCGGCGGTCGTCGAGCGCGCTGGCGTAGACGGCGCCCATCGCGCCCAGCCCGATCACCCGCTCGAGCTTCCACACGCCGATCGTGCGCCCGACGAACGACTCCGGCTGTTCGATCTGGATCGGGTTGGCGCAGGCCCCGCAGCGCTCCTGCGGCGGCAGGATCCGGTGGCAACGGTGGCAGACGTAGATTCTCACCCGTGCTCCACGGCGCAACCCCCTCGACTCGACAGGATACCGGAAGCGGCAACCCCGGCCAAGGAACCCGTGGTCGGACGTCGCGTCCTACGGCGCGGTGGTCGGCTCGAAGACGCGGCCGATGAACAGGTAGCGCGGGAGGACCGTGCCGCCGTGGCCGTCGAAGTACTCGGTGATGTAGGAGGGGCCCGAGTTGCCGGTCGTGTTGAGCGGGTCGTCGGGGTCGGGGCAGGACGCGCCGCGGTTGTTGCAGCCGTAGTAGCGCAGGCCGATCTTCTCCCCCGCATCCTCGATCCAGTTGACGAAGATCACCGCGTGGCCCGACCCGGTCGACCGCGAGAGGTTGACGTAGTCGCCGGGCAGCGCCTCGTCCCAGCGGTCCTCCCACAGGTTCTCGCCGATGCCCGCGGTCTCGAAGGCGTTGGCCGAGCTGGAGACGTCCCCCACGCCGAACCCCTGCCAGTGCTGGTAGAACGCGCCGATGTCGACGCTCGCCACGCTCAGCACGCTGCCCCCGACCTGGAACGGCGTCGTCTCCGGCACCCCGTGCACCGCCTGCCACAGCCGGTAGGCCTGCAGGAAGATCTCGAGCGTGTGTCCCGAGCAGAAGCAGTCGCCGCCGCCGGGGAACAGCAGCTCGCCGCCGTAGTAGCCGTCGTAGATCTGTCCCCAGTTCTCGCCGCAGCTGGCGCCCGTGGACTCCCAGCAGTACGGGAACGTCCCGTCCTTCGGGTACACGTCCCAGTTGTTGATCATCTCGACCGTGTAGTGGTTGAACCCGGGCGGGTCGGGAATCGAGCACACCTGCTCGGTGGGCGTGAAGACGACCTCGTCGGTCGCGACCTCCGTTCCGGTCGCGTCGTAGCCGCGCAGCACCACGCGGCGCGGGTAGTTCACGCCGGTGAACGAGTACTCGTAGAACCCCAGCCCCGCGGCCAGCGGGTCGCGTTGCAGCGGCCAGCCGTCGGCTTCGAAGGCCACGGTCGTCACGCCGTCGCCGACCTCCCACTCCAGCGTCACCGGGTTCGGCACCTCGGCGCCGTCCTCCGGGAAGGTGATGCGCACCCACGGCGCCGGCGGCGCGTCGGCATCGGCGTCGGCGTCGGCATCGGCGTCGGCATCGGCGTCGGCATCGGCGTCGGCATCGGCGTCGGCGTCGGCGTCGGGATCGGCGGCCACGTCGGCGTCGTCGACCGGAATGTAGGGCTCCCCGCCGTCGCAGGCGCCGGCGGCCAGGGCGAGCGCCAGGCAGGCGAGCCAGGGCTGCCGGTGGGCGGCCGGGGCCCTGGTCGTCCCCGGGTCGACCTGTCGACGGCGGCCGTGCGACTCGTCCATCGCTCCCTCCCGTGCAACCCGCGGGGCCCGCGGGGCATTCCCGCCCGCGGCGCCTAGGGCGCCGGCGGGCTCGTCGCCGCGAATACCCGTTCGAACTCGGCGTGGTAGGCGGCGGCGATCGTCGGATCGGTGATCCACAGCGAATTCTCGTTGTTGCTCCAGGCGTTGGCGGACCAGTTGGCCGAGCCGGTGATCACGGTCTGGCCGTCGAGGATCAGCACCTTGCTGTGCATCTCGCCGGTGTGCAGCGGGATGCCCGCGGCGAGCAAGGCCAGGGCCGGGGCGTCGTCGACGTACATGTTCTGGACGACGGCCCGCACCGTGACCCCGCGGCCGTGGGCGGCGACCAGCGCGTCCGAGACCTCGGTCCGCGTCCAGGCGTTGATCATCACTTCGGCCGACGTGGTGGCGGCGCCGATCGCCGCCACCAGGTCGTTGAACCAGCGCGCCGGCGAGGTCGAGGGCGACTCGGGCGAGAAGTAGACCTTGTAGGCGCCGCCGACGACCGGCTCCTCGGGCGGCACCGGACCGAAGGTGCCGTCGACGAACATCCGCCGGAAGACGTTGCCGTAGGCCGCGACGATGGCGGGCTGGTCGACGACGATCGCGTTGTTGTTGTCGGTGCAGAACGACCAGCGGGTCATGTTCGCCGAGCCGACCCACAGCTGGGCGTCGTCGAACAGGGCGAACTTGTGGTGCATCAATCCGCTGCGGTCGTCCGCGGCGATCAGCACCCGCGCCGAGGGTTCCAGACGCGACAGCGGGCAGGTCAGGATGCCGTCGGTGCCGCGCGGACAGCGGTCGTCGTCGATCACCAACTGGACCACCAGGTCGGCGTCGGAGGCGAGCTTGGCCAGCAGCGCGTCGACGATGCAGTCCCAGTCGAGCTCGTAGATCGCGAAGCGCACCGAAGTGTCGGCGCAGGCCAGCAGGGCGAACAGCTGCGCCAGCATCGCCTCGTTCGGCGGGGTGAACGTCGGCACGTTCGCCGCCGGCACCGCACAGGTGGTCGGCAGCGTCGGGCACGGGCAGGCGGGCGGCACGTCCGCTTCCGCCTCGGCCGCGTCGTCGGCCACCACGTCGGCGTCGGCGTCGGCGTCGGCGTCGGCGTCGGCATCGGCGTCGGCGTCGGCGTCGGGTCCGACGTCGGGCTCGGCATCGGCGTCGGCGTCGGCGTCGGCGTCGGCGTCGGCCGCGTCGGGCGGCCGGTACGTGTCGTCGTTGCCGTCGTCGGCGCCCGAGGCGCAGCCGCCGGCGGCGAGCGCGACCGCCGCCCACCAACCCAGGTTTCGCAGGTGGCGCTTGTTCATGCGGGGAATAGTAGCACGGATCCGGGGCGCGGCACCCCCGGGCGTTGACACCCGACGGGCATCGGCCCGATCATCGGGTTTCCCCGGACGGGGCACGAGAGGGTGAGACGATGAGCTCGGATCTGGTTGCGATCCTGCTGGATGCGGTCGGGGTGCCGGTGTTCGTGCTCGACCGCGAGGGCCGCGTGGTGCGCTTCAACCAGGCCTGCCAGGAGCTGTCGGGCTACACGTTGGAGGAACTGCGCGGCGCGCCGTTGGCCGACCGGCTGCTGCCCGAGGACGAGGGGAGCGGGCTGCGGATCGCGTGCGAACAGGTGTTCGCGGGGCGCCACCCGCTGCACCACGAGCACAGCTGGAACCGGCGGGACGGCGGCCGGCGGCGGCTGGCCTGGCGGCTGCACGCGCTGACCGACCGGGCCGGGGCGGTGGCCTGCGTCGTCGCCGCCGGGCACGACGTGACGGAGGAGCGCGAGCGGGCGTCGGGGCACGCCGGCCTGGCGGCCTCGGAGGAGCTGTTCCGGACGGTGATCGAGCACATTCCGTCGGGGGTGCTGCTCACCGACGTCCAGGGGCGGCTCGCGCTGGCCAACGGTCCGGCGCAGGAGTGGCTCGCGCTGCCGCCCGAGGCGATCGGCACGCCGCTGGCGCAGTGGATCCCGCAGGCGGGCGAGCTGCTGAAGGCGCCGCATCGCCCCGGACGACGACAGCTCGAGCTGCAGGTCGCGGACGGCGCGCGGCGCTGGGTCGGCTTCGACACCGTCTCCTGTCCGGTGGCGGGCGGCGACGGGTGGCTGGTGGTGTTCCGCGACCTGGGCGAGATCCGTCGCGCCGACCAGCGGCGCCGGCGGGTCGAGCGGCTGGCGCAGGCGCGGGCGCTGGCCGCGGGGTTGGGGCAGGAGCTGCAGCCGCCGATCGCCTCGGTGCTGGCCGGCGCGCAGTTCCTCGAGCAGGAGGCCGCGCTGCCGGCCGGCTCGAAGCTCGTGTTGTCGACCCTCTCCCAGTCGGCGCGCAAGTTGTCGCGCGCCGCCCAGGAGTACCTGGAGGGGGTGCGCTCGACCCTGCCCGTGCCGCGCCTGCTGCCGTTGGGCAAGGTGATGGGCGAGGCGATGGACCCGTTCGTCGGGCTGGCCGCGAGCCGGGCGGTGAAGCTGGAGATCGTGCCCGCCGACGGCGACGTGCTGCTGGCGGTGGACCCGGCGCACTTCCGGCGGGCGGTGGGCGCCGTGGTGGCGCAGGCGATCGAGGCGGCGGGTCGCGAGGGGCGGGTGCGCGTGGAGTGGAGCGAGCCGCCGTTCGAGGTGGTCCGGCGGCGGGTGCCGGGCTTCCCGGGCCGGCTGGCGTCGATCCGCGTCTCCGACGGCGGGCCGGCCATCGCCGAAGAGGACCTGCGGCGCGTCTTCCGCCCGTTCGGCAACGTCCGACCCGGCGCGAGCGGTTTCGGTCTCGCCGCGGCGCACGAGATCGTCGAGGCGCACGGCGGGCTGCTGACCGTCGTCTCGCGACCCGGCGAGGACACCACCTTCGAGATCCTCCTGCCGTCCGGCGAGCGGCCCGCGTGCTGGGAGCACGACCAGCGCCCGGAGGGGCTGTGCGGCGTCTGCGCGTTGCGCACCGACGGTCCCGGGTACTGTTGCTGGTCCGTCACCGGCCACAAGGAGCAGGCCGAGACGGGCCAGTGGCCGGAGCGGTGTCGCGATTGTCCGGTGTTCCGTCGCTGGAACCTCGCCGCCTGGCTGCCGGGATTCGCCTCGCTGCCGCCGACGGGCTGAGGGAACCGACGGATAACTCACTTGTTTTCGTGGTTTGCTGCACTTCGGGACCCGAATGCGCCGGGGGCCTGCAAGATTGTCGCGCTGCCGGGGAACTCCCGGTGCGGACGGGCCGCGTTGGGGAAGGCGGCGGGTGTGCCCCGGCGGCGGTTCGGAGGAGGACGGCATGCGGTACCGGTGGTCGTGGCTCTGGATGGTGGGCGTCTTCGGTTGGACGGCCTGCGGGTCGAACGGTTCGAGCACCGACGTGGTCGGCGACGGCGAGCCGCCGGACGGCGCCGTGGAGACGGCGGACGTCCCGGTAGATGTTCGGGAGGACGCGGCCGTGCTGCCCGACGGGTGGATCCCGCCCGACGGGTGCCTGGACATCGGGCAGCCGTGCACCGACCCGACCGAGTGTTGCGGCGGCGTGTGCTACCGCGGGTACTGCTCGACGGTCACCGGGACCTGCGAGGGCGCCGGCGAGGAGTGCCTCGCGCCGTCGGATTGCTGCTCGGGGTACTGCGAGACCGAGGTGGACGGCGTGCGTCGCTGCCAGTCGATGACCTGCACCCCGGCCGGCGGCGTGTGCGAGGCGGCGTACGAGTGCTGCTCGCTGTACTGCGTCGACGGCACCTGCACGGAGGGCGGCAGTTGCGCGCAGATCGGCGAAGCCTGCGCCGACGGCTTCGACTGCTGCAGCAACATCTGCACCGCCGACGTCTGCCAGGCGACCGACGGGATGTGCCTGCCGCTCGGCGAGGCCTGCGGCCTGGGCACCTGCTGCTCGCGGCAGTGCGCGAGCCTGCCCGACGGCGGCTCGATGTGCGTGGCCGACTACGCCTGCCGGCCGCCGGGCGAGGTGTGCCTGTCGGACGACGCCTGCTGCACGATGTCGTGCGACGACGGGGTCTGCATGGAGTTCACGAACTGCGCCGTGGTCGGCATTCCCTGCACCGGCTTCCGCGAGTGCTGCTCGGGGGCCTGCGTGGAATCGGGCGTCGGCACGCCGACCTGCCAGTACCTCAGCGGGTGCCGGCCGGTGAACGAGATCTGCTTCACCGACGAGGACTGCTGCAGCGGCGGCTGCGAGCCGAGCACGGACGACCCGGAGGTCTCGCGCTGCCACCACCCGGCGGGCTGCCTGGGCGACGGCGAGGTGTGCTTCACCGGTTCGGCCAACAACTGCTGCAGCGACCACGGGGGCTCCAGCGACACCTGCCGGCCGACGCTCGCCGGCGTCTCGCGCTGATTCGCCTTGCCGGA
>CAZMRP010000237.1:0-7573 GCA_964568275.1 uncultured Myxococcales bacterium | reverse complement strand
GGGCGCGATGCGCGGCGACGGCGGGTTCCTCGCGCAACAGCGGCGAGCCGGCGCAGCCGCCCTCGCAGGCCCACAGCTCCAGCAGCTGCACGTCGCCCAGCTCCCCGTTCTCGGCCCGGTCCAACACGCGCGCCACGTGCTGCAACCCCGTCACCCGGAGCACCTCCGGCGCGTCGACCGGAGCGGCGACGGCCGGGGCGGGGGGCACGGGGTCCTTGGACCGGGGCCGGTGGGCCAGCACCCCGAGCAGCTCGTGCAGCAGACCGGTCGGCGCCACCAGCTCGGCAGCACCGCGGGCGGTGACCGAGGTGAGCGCCGAGCGCTGCGCGGGACACAGGGTGACGAAGACGGCCGGGCGGTCCTGGATCGCGCGGTGGGCGGACTCCAGCGGCGAGAGGAACGGGACGACCTGCGGCAGCAGGCCGGGGAACCGCGCCGCCACCAGGTTGGTCACCGCCGGACAGACCGGCGAGATCGCAGGGCGGGTCCCGGGCCCGGACCGTACGTGCTCCAGCTCCGCGGCGCGCAGGCCGCGCTCCCAGGGTCCGAGCGTTTGGACGTGGCGGTAGCCGAGCCGATCGAACGCGGCCCGCACCCGCTCCGGGAGGACCTCCGCGCCGAACTGCAGCAGCAGCAACTCGGGGATCACGAGGGTCAGCTCGGCGGCGGGCGCCGGCGCGGCGGCGCAGCCCCGCAGCGCCAGGGCACCGGTCGGACAGGCGGCCAGGCAGGCGGTGCAGTCGATGCAGAGGTGCTCGAGAATGGACGGGCCGTCCTCGTACAGCCGGACCGCGTGCACCGGGCAGGCGCGGACGCAGGCCCGGCAGCGCTTGCAGCGGGCGGGATCGACCGCGATCGAATGGCCGGCGGCGGCGCCGCCGTCCTGCGGCCGGTAGCGCACGCTGAAGGTCACGCGCGTGCCGCGCCCGACGGTCGACTGCAGCGAGAAGCGATCGGTGTTGCGCCGAATGCTCGGCAGACCCATCCCGGCGCCGAACCCCAGCTCGCGCGCGGCCGGCGGCGCGGTGGAGAACCCCTCCTTGAGCGCCAGCTCGATCTCCGGGATCCCCGGACCCTCGTCCTCCAGCTCGACGTCGAGCTGGCCGGGGCCGAAGTAGCAGCGCATCGTGCCGCGCCGCGCGTGGATCACCACGTTGGCCTCCGCCTCGTAGGCGGCGATCAACGCCCGGCGCATCGCGGCGGCATCGACGCCGAGCTGCTTGAGGCGCTCCTTGAGCGCCCGCGTGGCGCGGCCGGCGCCGTCGTAGTCGCCGCCGGTCAGCTCCCACTCGGCGACCGTCACGGCGCTCCGCCTTCCGGTTCCCCCAACAGCCGATAGAGCCGCCCGCAGGTCTCGAAGACCCCGACGGGCGAGACGAGCAGCGCCGTGCCGCGCGCGTTCGCGGCTTCGACGGCCTCCGCCTCGGGCTCCCGGCCGCCGACGAAGCAGACGGCCGGCACGTCCATGACGTCGGCGAGCCGCAGCAGTTGCCGGCTCGCCAGGTTGGTCACGATCAACGTACGCGGCGAGGCGCGCTCGAGGAGATCGCTGATGCGATCGCCGGCGTAGACGCATTCGATCTCCGCGGTGGGGATCGGCTCCCGCGAAACGATTCGCGCCGGCAGCGCGGCGGCGATCTCGACCAGCTTCATTCCAGGCATCGGGCCTTCTCGCTTGGCGCCTCGCCCGGCGGTGCCCAGTCGGTCCTCGAGAACAGCCCCTTGCCGCGCGTGAACTTCCCGTCCCGGTGCAGGTAGGCCGTGCCCGGGTGCTTCAGCGTGGGGCAGGGCCACTGCACGCCGACGTCCTCGAGCCGCGCGTAGCTGATGCCCGCGAAGGCGGTTGCGGTCCGGCGAACGTCCTCCCAGACCGCCTCCGCGGACGTGAAGCCCAGGTCGCAGTCCAGCCGTTGGCCCAGCTGCTGGAGCACCCACCAGTTCGGCCGGCACTCTCCGGGCGCTTTCAGGGCGGCCCGCACGCGCTGCACGCGTCGCTCGGTGTTGGAGAAGGTTCCGTCCTCCTCGGCCCAGGAACGGCCGGGCAGCACCACGTGTGCCGACTCGGTCAACAGGCCGGGGAAGACGTCGCTGACGACGAGCAACTCGAGCGCCCGCAGCTCCCGGACGGAGTGCGCCAGGTCGGGTTCGGTCTGCAGCGAGTTGTCGCCGACGCAGTAGAGGATCCTCGTGCCGCCGTCGAGCGCCTTGCGGAGCATGGTGGGCATCGGGTAGCCCGGCCGGTCGGAGAGTCCGGTGACGGCCCAGGCCTGCTCCATCCTCGCCTTGGTGCCGGCGTCGGTCACCGGCTGGTAGCCGTGGTAGACGTCGGGCAGGGCGCCCATGTCGCAGGCGCCCTGCGCGTTGTTCCGCCCGTGCAGGAGGTTGAGGCCGCAGCCCGGCTTGCCGAGATTGCCGAGGACCATCTGGAGGTTGGCCAGCGCCCGGACGTCGTCGGCGCAGCGGCCGTTCTCGGTGGGGTCGAGCGCGCAGCAGACGCTGGCGGGGCCGGCCGTGCCGAGGAGGCGGGCAATCTGCTTCAGCTGGGGCACGGGCACGCCGCAGATCTCGCTCGCTCTCTCGACCGGGTAGGGCTCGACCCACATCCGGATCTCGTCGGCGTTCTCGGTGTGGGCCTGGAGGAACTCCGCGTCGGCCCAGCCGTTCTCGAGGATCTCGTGGATCAGCCCGTTGAGGTAGGCGACGTCCGAACCGGCCTTGAGCGGGACGTGGTGCGTGGCCCAGCGGCAGAGGCCGAGCGGGCGGGGGTCGTTGACGATCAGGACGGCGCCCTTCTTGACGGCCCGCTTGACGTAGTAGGAGACGACCGGGTGCGCCTCCGTCAGGTCGGAACCGATCACGAAGATGACCTTCGCGTCCTGCAGTTCCGGGATGCTGTTCGTCATCGCGTCCGAACCGAAGCTGGTCGCCAGGCCGGGGACCGTCGGGGCGCGCCGGGTTGCTGCGGCGTGATCGACGTTGTTGGTCTTGAGCACCGCCCGCGCGAACTTCGCGAGGGCGTAGTTGTTCTCGTTGGTGATGCGGTCCGAGCCGCAGGCCGAGAAGACGTCGGGGCCGTGCTGCGCGACGATGGTCTTGATGCGGTCCGCCAGGAAGTCGAGACACTCGTCCCACGGGACCGGCTCCAGCGTGCCGTTCCTGCGGAGCAGCGGCTGCGTGAGCCGCGGCTCGGCGTGCGGAGACTCGAACTCGTACCGCCCCTTGACGCACAGCATCCCGTCGTTGGGCTCGACCTCGCGGCCGGTGACCCGGACGATGCGGTTCCGCGCGCGGTCGACGTGCAGCGTGGTCTGGCAGCCGACCGCGCAGTGCGCGCAGGTGCTGTCGACCTTCTCGAGGTCCGCGGCCCGCCCCTTGCGGATGGCCCGCTTGTCGATCAGGGCACCGACCGGGCAGATCTGGACGCACTCGCCGCACTGGACGCAGGTCGACTTGCCGATCGGTCGATCGATGTCGAACAGGATGTGGGAGTGCAGGCTGCGGTCCCCCACGCCCAGCACCTCGTTCACCACCGTGTGGTTGCACGCCGCCACACAGCGGCCGCACAGGATGCACTTGCGGCGGTCGACGGTGATCAGCTCCGCCGAGGAGTCCACCGTGGGCTTGGGACCCGAGGTCCGGAAGGCCGGCAGCTCGATCTCGAGCTGGTAGGCGGCGTCCTGGAGCTCGCAGGCTCCGCTCTGCTCGCAGGACAGGCAGTTGTGCTCGTCGCTGGAGAGCAGGAGGTTGACGATCGTCCGGCGCGCCTCGCGGACGCGCTCGGTGTTCGTTTGCACGACCTGGCCGTCCTGGGCGAAGGCCGTGCAGGCGGCAATCAGCGTGCGCTGCCGCTCGACCTCCACGACGCAGAGACGACATCGTCCCGCAGGACCGGTCTTGCGGTGGTAGCACAGCGACGGGATCTTGACGCCGTTCTCCCGGGCGACCTCCAGCAGGGTCTGGCCCTCACGGAAGGTGACCGTCCGGCCATCCAGGGTGAGTTGTCCAGCCATCCGACGTGAGCTCCTTTCACCCCCGATCGCGAGGCGAAGTTCCCGTGCCGCGCGGTTCGCAAAGCAAGGTCCGTGCCCGCGCCGTTGACGGCCTGCGATCCGGAAACCGTCGGCAATCCGAACCGTTGCAGCCGCGTGGCCGGCGGGCTCGTCCGGGCTCGCGGGGTCCGGAGAGGGCACGGGCCGTGCGCACCATCCGCGGGAGGCGGAAAAGGCTCGACATCCCGGAGACTTGTTCGGCATGGGCACGGATCGCCCATGGGGGGTTGAAGACCGGTCGCGGGTTCCCACGGGCACCGGCCGCTGCCACCGCGCCGTGGAGTCGACGCGGGCCCACGCGCTCAGCCGCGGAAGTCCTTCTTGTCCAGACCGTACTTCTTCATCCGTTCGTAGAGCGCCCGGCGCGAGATGCCGAGGGCGCGATGGGTGGCGTTGATCTCGCCCTCGTGGTCGGACAGGGCCCGCTCGATCACCGTCCGTTCGGTGCGCTCCATCTCGTCGAGCAGCAGGCCCGGGGTGGCGGGGACCGACAGCAGCCGCGCGCCGGCCAGCGACTCGTCGTGGGCGAAAGGTCCGAGCCGTCCGTCGGCGGCGGTGACCAGCATCCGTTCCACGGCGTTGCGCAACTCGCGCACGTTGCCCGGCCACGGGTAGCGGACCAGCTCGTCGAGCGTGCGCTCGCCGACGGCCGGCGGAGCGACGCCGGCGCGGGCGGCGGTGGTGCGGAGGAAGCGGGAGACGAGCAGCGGGACGTCGTCGGGGCGTTCCCGGAGCGGCGGCACGACCACGTGGATCACGGCGATGCGGTGGTAGAAGTCCTCGCGCATGCGACCGAGCCTGGCCTGCTGGCGGAGGTCGACCTTGGTCGTGGAGAGCAGCCGGACGTCGACCTTGCGCTGGGTGTCGGCGCCCACGGGGGTGACCAGGCCGTCCTCCAGCACGCGGAGCAGGTCGACCTGGGCCTTGAGCGGCAGGCTCTCGACTTCGTCGAGGAGCAGCGAGCCGCCGTGGGCGGCGACGAGCTTGCCCTGGCGCGGGGCGACGGCCCCGGTGAAGGCGCCCTTGGCGTGACCGAACAGCTCGCTCTCGAGCAGCGGTTCGGCGAGGGCGCCGGCGTTGACGGCGACCAGCGGCCCGGTAGCGCGGGCGCTCTGGCCGTGGATCGCGCGCGCGACCAGCTCCTTGCCGCTGCCGGTCTCGCCCCAGATCAGCACGGGGGCGTCGGAGCGGGCGGCGGCCTCGATCTGCTGGAACAGGTCCTGCATCGCGGCGGAGCGGCCGACGAGCCCGAAGCGGCCGTCCTCCTCGGGCGCCAGCAGCTCGAGCCGGCGGCGCAGCTGCTCGGCCTCGCGGCGCAACGCGGACTTCTCCACCGCGCGGGCGATCGAGGCCAGCAGCACGTCGTCCTCGAACGGCTTCTCGACGAAGTCGTAGGCGCCCGCCTTGAGGCACCGGACGGCCATCGAGACGTCGCCGTGGCCGGTGATGATCACCACCGGCGGCGGGAAGCCGCGGCGGATCACCTCGCCCAGGAACTCCTCGCCGTCCATCCCGGGCATCTTGACGTCGGTCACGATGCAGTCGACGTCGGGGAGTCCGGGCCAGGCCAGGGCCGCTTCGGCGGAGGAGAAGGCCGACGGGCGGTACTTCCGCAGCCGCAGCATCTGGCTCACCGCGCTGCGGGCGGCTTCGTCGTCGTCGACGACGGCGAGGGCGGGCGGCCGGGCTTCGGTCGTCTCAGGCATGTCGTTCGGCGCATCCTTGCGCGGCGGGCCCGCCGAGGGGCAGCCGCACGGTGAAGGTGGCGCCCCGGCCCGGGGCGCCGGCGGCTTCGATCGTGCCGCCGTGGTCCTTGACGATGTTGAGCGAGATCGACAGCCCGAGCCCGGTGCCCTGGCCCGGCTGCTTGGTCGTGAAGAACGGCGCGAACAGCCGCGTCACGTCCGCGGCGTCGAACCCCACGCCGGTGTCGGCGATCTCCACGACCGCCGGACAGGCGCGGCCGGCCTCGAGCCGCGAGGTGATGGTCAGCCGCCGCTCCGCCACGCCTTCCATCGCCTGGCGCGCGTTGGTCAGCAGGTTCAGGAACACCTGCTCCAGGCGCAGCCGGTCGCCCTGCACCTCGGGCAGCTCCCGCGACGGCTCGAACCGCACCTCGATCCCGGACAGCCGCAGGTGGTGGGAGACGAAGTCGAGCGCCTCGGTCAGGACGGCGTTGAGGTCCACGGGGGCCGCGACGGGCTCGGACCGCCGGGCGAGCTGGCGCATCTGGCCGATGATCCGCGCCGCGCGGTCGACCTGGTCCGAAATGCGCCGCAGGTTCTGCTCGACCTCGCCCGGCTCGCCGGCCTGGTTCTCCAGCATGTACACCGCGTTCTTGGCGAAGGTGCGGATGCTGGTCAGCGGCTGGTTCAGCTCGTGCGCCACGGCCGCCGCCATCTCGCCCAGCTCCGCCAGGCGGCCGGAATGCACGAGCTGCTCGGCCTGCTCGCGCGCCAGCTCGCTCAGCTCGTGGCGCCAGTAGTCGGACGCCTTGCGGGAGGTGATGTCGTAGACGTTGACCAGGATCCCGGGGGCGCCGTCGTAGTGCACGGAAGAGCTGGCCAGGTCGACCCACACCACGCGGCCGTCCTGGTGGCGGAAGCGGGCTTCGTAGTGCAGGTCGGGCGTCTCCCCCAGCGCCCGGCGCGCCAGGCGGGCCCGGATCGCGGCGTGGTCGTCGGGGTGGATCACCTCCCAGATCGTCCGGCCCACGGCCTCGCCGAGCTCGTAGCCGAGCATCTCGTCGAAACGCCGATTGGTCAGCACCACCCGCTCGTCCCGGTAGACGGCGATGCCCGCCAGCGAGCGGTCGAACAACGTGCGGTAGTTCTCGCTCGAGACCTCGCAGGAGCGGGTCGCCGAGCGCAGCCGCTCGGCCAGCACCGCCACGCAGACGCCGACGATCAGGAACAGGGCGATGCGGACGGCGTCGGTCCAGGCCGCGCCGACGCCGACGCCGAACAGGCGCAGCGCGAGCAGCACGGCCCCCTGCAGGCCGGCGACCGCCACGCCGGCCCAACCCCACCACATGGCGGCGAGCACGATCGGGACGTAGGCCAGGTGGACCCAGACGGTCGTCGAGCGCTCGACCAGGTCGAAGTACAGGGCGAGGCCGACGAACGCGCCCACCAGCAGGGTGAGCACGCCGATGCGATGAATCGACCTCCGCGGCTCCGAGAGCATCACGGGGCGGAGGCTACGCACGGGCGGGGTCGGCTGCAACAGTCGACCGCACCGCGGCCCGGAAGTCGCCGCCCGCGCGGGACACCGGCCTGGGCGCATCGTCGAGGTGCACGAGCTTCCTGAATCCAAGCCGCCCCCCTGCCGCATCCAAGCTCCAGAGCTTTGGAGGCTCGCCCGGAAAGGTTGGCATCGGTCGCTCGTGAAGTACGAGAATCCGCGAAGGAGGAAGGTCATGGCCCAGGCATCGCCCGTCCGTTCGTCGCCCGCTTGGCTGCCGGCACTGCTGCTGGCGCTCGCCGCGCCGGCCGCCGCCGCCCAGGGTGCGCCGCCGGAGGCCG
>CAZMRP010000236.1:0-7602 GCA_964568275.1 uncultured Myxococcales bacterium | reverse complement strand
GATCTGCGCCTCCGCCGCCTGGAAGACCTGCTCCGACAGCAGCTGTCTCCGGGCGTTGAGCCCCTCCAGTTCCTGAACCAGCACCCGCGCCCGGATCAGGTCGGTGGTGAGCAGTAGGTCCACCGCCACGTTGGCGTCGGCCAGGCGACCAACCGCGTTCAGCCGCGGCGCCAGGGCATAGGAGATGTGGCTTTCGTTAAGGCGGGCCTGCTCCACCTGGGCCGTCTCCAGCAGGGCGCGCACACCCACGCGGCTGCTCTCCCGCAAAGCCCGCAGGCCCCGCCAAGACCACACACCCCACACCAGGCCGCCGCTGCTCCCGCAACGGCTGCCGCACCAACTCCACCCACACGCTCATCCGACGCCGACCTCCCCCTCGTCCCGGTACCACGCCCGGAACACCTCCTCGAGCGACGGATCACCCACCACGACGTCCACCACCTCCGACGCCGCCAGCCGCTCCAACAACACCCCCATCGGCCCCACGAACGAGAACCACGCCCGCAACCCGTCGACCCGCAGCTCGGAACAACCGGGCCACGTCGCCAACTCCGGCACACCTCCCCGGAACGTCACCACCACCCGCTTCACCCGCTCGCGCCCCAACTCCTCCACCCCGCACACCTCCACCAACACCCCGTCGCGCAGCACCCCCACCCGCCCGCACAGCTGCTCCACCTCCGACAGCTCGCACGAGCCCACCAACACCGCCTTCCCCGCCTCCCGCTCCCCCCGCAACACCGCCCAAACCTCCTCCCGCTCCCGCACGCCCAGACCCCTCGTCGGCTCGTCCAGGATCAACACCTCGGGGTCGTGCGCCAACGCCACCACCAACGCCGCCTTCCGCCGCTCACCCTGCGACAACCGGCCCAGCTTCGGCCGCAAGTCCACGCTCAACCGCCGCGCCAACTCCACCCCCCGCGACATCCCCTCCGGACACCCGCGCACCCGCAGCGAGAACACCAACGCCTCCTCGCCGCTCATCCCCGGACTCGGACCACCCTCGCTCGACACGTAACCCGTCACCCGCCGCACCCCCACCCCGTCCGTCACGATGTCCCGCCCCAACACCCGCGCCGACCCGCCGTCCGGCGCCAACATCCCCAACAACGTCCGGATCGTCGTGCTCTTCCCCGCCCCGTCCGCACCGAGCAGCCCGAAAATCTCCCCCCCCTCCCCCTGCAGCGTCAGCCCGTGGATCCCCCGCCCGCTCACGTACTCCATCCGCAGATCCTCGAGCTCGATCCCGCGCATCCCCTCGCCTCCCGCTCGCGCCGCCCCGGCTCGTCCACCACCGGGCTCCGCCCCAGGATACGAGCCTCCCGGGCCGCGCCGCAACGCCCCGCCGGTTGCGCGCACGATAGGCTTGACACGCCCCGCCACTGTGGTAGCTATACAACGATATGGCTATATCGAAAGCCAACGCCGTTCCGACCGTCGTCGACGACGGGCGTCGCGCCGGCGAGGCCGCCGAACTGCTCAAGGCCCTCGCCCACCCCCTGCGCCTGCGAATCGTCGCCCTGCTCTGCCGCGGCGAGGCCTTCGTCAACGCCATCGCCGAACAGCTCCACGCCCCGCAGTCGATCGTCTCCCAACAGCTGCGGATCCTCCGCCTGCGCACCCTGGTCGATACCCTGCACCGCGACGGACGGACCTACTACCGGCTGGCCCGACCACACCTGCGCCGGATGGTCCGGTGCGTCGAGGAATGCCTGGCCGACTCCGGAGGTCGCTCGTGAAACGGGACCACAGACTGTCGCGCCGCGGCTTCCTCAAACTGTCCGCCGCCTCCGCCGCCGCCGCCGCAATCCCGGACTCCGCCGCCGCCCGCGGCACCGAACGCCGCAAGGGCCGCCACGGCGAGCGACCCGCCGAACTCGTCCCGTCGATCTGCGAAATGTGCTTCTGGAAGTGCGGCATCCGCGGCAAGGTCGTCGATGGCCGCCTCGTCCGCATCGAAGGCAACCCCGACCACCCCCTCAGCCAGGGCCGCCTCTGCTCCCGCGGCAACGCCGGCATCGACCTGCTCTACGACCCCGACCGCCTCCGACAACCCCTCGAACGCATCGGACCCCGCGGCCAGGGCCGCTTCCGACCCATCTCGTGGGACGAAGCCTTCGCCCGCGTCGGTGGCGAGTTCCGCCGCATCATCGATGCCTACGGCCCCGATGCCCTCGCCTTCTTCGGCCACGGCACCAGCGCCAAATACCCGCAGTCGATGATCGAACACCTCGGCTCCCGCACCGCCTCCTCCGCCAGCTTCTACCAGTGCCGCGGTCCCCGCGAGGCCGGCTATACCCTCACCTTCGGCATGACCCCAGGCAGCCCCGAACGCGTCGACCTCCAACACTCCCGCCTGATCGTGCTCCTCGGCTCCCACCTCGGCGAAAACGTCCACGTCAGCCAGGTCGCTCACCTCGCCGACGGCGTCGCCCACGGCGCCCAACTCGTCGTCGTCGACCCCCGCTACTCCGTCGCCGCCTCCAAGGCCGATTGGTGGCTCCCCATCCGGCCCGGCACCGATACCGCCCTCCTCCTCGCCTGGATCCGACACCTCGTCGTTCACGAACTCTACGACAAGGAATACGTCGACCGCCTCGCCGGCGGCCTCGAACACCTCGCCCGTCACGTCCAACCCTTCGACCCCCGCTGGGCCGAAGCACAGACCGGCATCTCCGCCGCCGCCATCGAAGAACTCGGTCACGAGCTCGGCCGCGCCAAACCCGCCGTCGTGATCCACCCGGGTCGCCAGACCACCTGGTACGGCAACGATACCCAACGCGCCCGCGCCATGGCCGTCCTCACCGCGCTCCTCGGCGCCTGGGGCCGCCAAGGCGGCCTGTTCTACCCCAGCCCCCTCCCCCTCGGCGCCTGCCCCTGCGACCCCCGCGACGACCCCTCACAACCCCTCTGCCCACAAGACCAATACCAGTTCCGTCAGGAGGGCATCCCCAGCCACTGCATCGTCGATAACTCCCTCGCCGACCCCCCCCCCGTCCGCGCCTGGCTCGTCTGGGGTCAGAACCTCCTCCAATCCGTCCCCTACCCCCAACGCACCACCGAGGCACTCAAACGCCTCGAGTTCGTCTGCGTCGTCGATATCCTCCCCACCGAAATCACCCAGTTCGCCGACATCCTCCTCCCAGAGTCGACCTACCTCGAACGCTTCGACGGCGTGTTCGCCGAACGCAACGCCAAAACCCCCTTCTTCGCCCTCCGCCAGCCCGTCGTCCCACCCGTCCACGATACCAAGGACGGCTTCGCCATCACCCGCGGCATCCTCGAAGCTCTCGGGCGCACCGACTGCCTCCCCTGCCCCACCATCCAAGACTTCATCAACCTGCAACTCGCCAAGACCGACGTCTCCCTCCCCGAACTCCAGCGCCGCGGAATCGTCGAAGCCACCGGCTGGCCGTTCCCCGATGAACCGAAAATGTACACCCCCAGCGGCCGCATCGAGCTGTTCTCACAACCCCTCGCCGACAAGGGCCTGCCGCCCCTCCCCGTCTACCTCCCCCCGGAACAACTCCCCCAAGGCATGCTCCGCCTGATCGCCGGCCGCACCCCCTACCACTCCTTCGCCCGCTCCCTGAACAACCGCCTGCTCGACGCCCACGTCGACGAAAACCCCCTCCTCGTCAACGACGAACAGGCGCGCGCCATGGGCCTCGCCGACGGCGACCAGGTCGAACTCGAAAACCAGGACCAGGTCCGCTGCGGACCCGTCACCCTCCGACTCACCCCGGGACTCCGCCCCGGTATCGCCTACACCTGGCACGGCTTCGGCGGCCGCTCCCCAGCCCTCCGCCGCGGCTTCGCCAAAGGCTGGTCCGATAACACCCTCACCACCCGCTTCACCCTCGACCCCGAAACCGGCGCCTCCGGTCTCCGCGTCAACTTCGTCCGCATCCTCCGCGACGGCTCGCCCCTCGATGCCCCCGCCATGGAACCCCCTCCCACCGCCGTCCACCGCGACCGCCGCGCGGAAGCCGCCACGCCACCTCCACCACCACCCGCCGCCGCCACACCGGCCGCCACACCCGCCCCTCCACCACCAACCAACGCCGCACCGCCCAAGGGCGGCTGCTAGGAGAGGCCACGATGGCGCACTACGGCATGGTGATCGACCTCGACCGCTGCGTCGGCTGCGGCGCCTGCGTCCTCGCCTGCGAAACCGAATGGCAGACCCCCCGGAACACCCGCCGCCGCGACTGGGTCACCGAAATCCCCGCCGAAGGCCGCTTCCCCAACGTCGAACGCTCCGTCTACGTCGGCCTCTGCAACCACTGCGACCGCCCGACCTGCATCTCCGCCTGCCCCACCGGCGCCACCTACCAGGACGACGCCGGGCGCGTCCTCGTCGATGAACCACTCTGCATCGGCTGCGGCTACTGCGTCGCCGCCTGCCCCTACGACGCCCGCTTCTTCAACCCCGTCAAACAGAAGGTCGACAAGTGCACCTTCTGCGCACCCCTCGTCGACCGCGGCATCGCTCCCGCCTGCGTCCGTACCTGCATCACCGACGCCCGCATCTTCGGCGACCTCGAAGACCCCGCGTCCGACGTCTCCCGACTCGTCTACGAACAGGGCGCGTCACGCCTCGAAACCGACCGCGTCGCCATCGGACCCAACGTCTACTACCGCGGCAGCCCCGCCAAACTCGACCTCGTCCTCCGTCACCACCCGCCCGACCCCACCCGCACCGGACCTCCACCCGCCGGCAACCTGTGGGAACGCGTCCTGCGCCCCGCGATGCTCGCCCTCCTCGGACTCACCTTCGCCGGCCAGGCCGCCGCCTTCTTCAGCCAGCTCGTCAAAGGCGAGAAGTTCGGACGGTTCGAACCCCCCGAAGACGAAGCCGACGACGCCCTGCCGGAACCGTTGCCGCCCCCGCGGACAGAGGAGCAACACCATGGCGATCGGGAACCCCGCGAGCCGCGTTGAACGGCTCCTCGAACGCCTCGGCCGGGCCATCGCCCCCGCCGAACCCCCAGCTCGCGCCTACCCGCCACCACGGCGCGGCGCACGCATGAAGAAACACGACGTCGCCGTGATCTGGCTGCACTGGTTCAATGCCCTGGTCTGGGCCCTCGAACTCGCCACCGGCGGCGCCCTGATCGTCACCGGCCGCTACCACGTCGCCCCCGCCTGGTTCCAGGACCTCGTCGTCACCGTCTTCGGTACCCGCGCCAACCTCCTCCGCTTCCACATCGTCGTCGGCGTCGTCTGGGTCCTCGGCATGCTCCCCTACCTCGTCTTCGGCTTCCGCCGCTACGTCCTCGGCTTCCTCCGCAACCTCCGCCTCGACGGCGACGACCTCGTCTGGCTCTGGCGCAAAGCCCGCTCCCTCCTCGGACCTACCCTCCCCCTCCCCCCACAGGGCGCCTACAACGCCGGCCAGAAACTCTTCGGCTGGGTCGTCGTCGCCGCCACCCTCGCCGTCGCCGCCTCCGGCCTCGTCATGGCCTTCCACCTCGGACCCCAATGGCTCGTCGCCTGGTCCATCCCCCTGCACTTCGTCGCCGTCGCCACCGTCTTCTCCGCCCTCTTCGTCCACGTCTACATGGCCGCCTTCATGCCCAACGAACGACCCGCCTTCTTCTCCATGTTCAGCGGCCAGGTGGACGCTCGCTACGCCTACCACCACCACGCCAAGTGGTACCGCGAAGTGCTCGACGACTGCCACTCGGGACGGCGGAGCTGCGACGCCCCGCCGCTGGAGGACCCACATGGGAATCCGACTCCGCGATCGTGAATACTGGAACCCCTACCTCGTCGGCGTCGCCCTCGGCCTCGTCGTCCTCGCCGCCTTCCTCCTCACCGCCAAAGGCATCGGCGCCTCCGGCGCCATGGCCCGCGTCACCGCCTGGAGCCTCCACCTCGCCGCTCCAGACTGGGTCGAAGCCAACGGCAACTTCAAATGGTTCTTCTACCAGGGCGCCCACCCCCTCGACTACTGGCTCGTCTACCTCCTCGTCGGCACCGCCGGCGGCGGCCTCGTCTCCGGACTCCTCGGCGGTCGCAACAAGACCGAGGTCCTCCGCGGACCCCGCGCCACGCCCGGCCTCCGCCTCAGCCTCGCCTTCGTCGGCGGCATCCTCGCCGGCTTCGGCGCCCGCCTCGCCCGCGGCTGCACCAGCGGCCAAGGCATCGTCGGCGGCGGCCTGATGTCCGTCGGCGCCTGGGTCTTCCTCATGGCCGTCTTCGCCGGCGGCTTCGCCATGGCCTGGTTCGTCAGGAGGCAGTGGACATGACCACCGGACCCCTTCACCTCCCCGAACTCCTCGGCTTGCCCCTCGGCGCCCTCGTCTTCGTCGCCGTCGGCTTCCTCTTCGGCTTCCTCCTCGAACGCGGCGGCTTCGGCGACGGTCGCAACGTCGTCGCCGTCCTCTACCTCCGCGACTTCCGCGTCCCCAAAGTCATGTTCAGCGCCATCCTCACCCTGATGGCCGGCGCCTACCTCCTCGGCGCACTCCGCGTCCTCGACCTCACCGCCATCGATACCCCCCATACCTGGCTCCTCCCCCAACTCGTCGGCGGACTCGTCTTCGGCTTCGGCTTCGTCATCGGCGGCTACTGCCCAGGCACCGCCGTCGTCTCCGCCGTCAACCGCAAACTCGACGGCCTCGCCTACCTCGCAGGCCTCGTCGTCGGCATCGCCGGCTTCGCCGCCTTCTACGACCCCCTCGAAGAGTTCTATCTCAGCACCGCCCAAGGCCCCATGACCTTCCCCGGCTGGCTCGGCGTCAACCCCGGCTGGGTCCTCCTCGCCGCCACCCTCTTCGCCTTCGCCTTCTTCGGCTTCGGAAACCGCATGGAAGCCTACTGGGCCCGCAAGACCCAGGCCGCTCCTCCACCACCCGCCGAACCCGCCCCTCCACCACCCGCCGAACCCACCCCTCCACCAGCCACCGGTCCCGAGGAGGCTCGACCGTGAAACTCTTCATCTGGAACCGCACCGAAAAACTCGGCCTCGGCATCCTCGCCGCCCTCGCCGCCCTCCTCGGCCTCTCCCCAGCCTTCCCCATGCCCGACGGCCGACCCTGGAACCTCGTCGGCCACGACCTCGCCGCCCAACTCGCCCTCGATCCCGGCGCCCTCCAACCCGCCGAGTTCGACCTCCTCGTCCGACAACACCCCGAAACCCTCCACCTCCTCCAGGTCGGCGGCGACGGCGGCTTGCCCCGTCACAACATCCCCGGCGTCGATGTCCTGCAGGTCGATCCCGAACACCTGTTCGAACACCTCCCCCGCGTCTGCCGCGACGGCCACACCGTCGTCTTCGCCGACCGCTCCGGCCGCGACGGCGGCGCCGTCCTCGGCGGCCTGCTCTACCGCCTCAACGGCTGCAACGCCTCCTGGCTCGCCGACGGCTCCGACGGCTACCTCGCCTGGCTCGCCGGCCAGGGCCGCACCGCCACCTTCCGACCCGAAGTCCGACCCCCAGGCGCCGCCCTCCCGCCCCTCGCCACCGACCCCACCACCCCCATCACCCCCATCACCCCCCCCACCCCTCCCCCCACCACCACACCCGCTCCCGCCGCCACCACATCCCCCCCCCCTCGCACCACCCCGCCTCGCCCCACTCCACCCGCCGAAACC
>CAZMRP010000235.1:0-7615 GCA_964568275.1 uncultured Myxococcales bacterium | reverse complement strand
GGGCGAGTCCGGCGCCGTCGGGGTGGCGACCGCCGCCCGCTCCCAAGCCGAGCGCACCTCGTCGGCGGCGATCGCGAGCGCCTCGTCAAGCGGTCGCCCCATGTGCAGCGCGGCGATGCCGGCGTGGAACGCCGATCCGACCGCCAGCGCCGGGGCGTAGTCCGCCGGCGTCAGCCGCTCGACGTAGGCCAGCTCGTACGACCTGGGGCAGGCCTGGTAGGCGGTGATCGCCGAGAACGTGAGCGTGCTCGGCTGCCTCGGTGCCGGTCGCTCCGGCTCGTCCCGGTGCTGTTCCGTCGCACCGGCGACTTCGATCTGCGTCTCCATCCTCTGCTTCTCCATCTTCTTGCGGGTCACGGTCCCCGCTGGGTTCGTCGTGCGCTTGCGTCGGAACCGTGCTCGTCACGCGGCGCAGCTCGCGGCGTCAGCGTCCGGCGGGATCACGACGCCGGCACGCAGCGCGAGCTGCTCGCCGAGCTGCCTCGTGCGGCGAAACACCCTGGCCACCGACCGGTTGGACACCTTGGCGATCTCGGCCAAGCCGTACCCAGCACCGCGGAGCTCAAGCATCTCCCGGTCGGTCGCCGGCAGCGCCTCCAACCAGCTCGCCAGGTCGAGCTCGCTGATGACGTTGTCGCTCGGATCCCGCACGCCGGGCCGAGCCAGCCCGAGCGATGGGTCCTCGTGCCGTTCGTCGTCGTCCCCGTCGTCGTCGAGGACGCTGTCGAGGCGGCGCAGTTCGATGTCGCGGCCCTGCGCCTCGTAGACGTCGCTGCGCCAGCGCGTCCGGTCGCCCGCGACGAATCTCCTGGAGCGGTCCGCGGTCCTGAGGTTCACGACGTGGCGCACGAGCGCCAGATCAGGGACGTGCCCCTCGAGGAACTGGTTGCGGTACCAGGCCCATGCGTGGGCGAGCCCCTCGGCGATCCGGTCCTCCCGGTCGGCGGCGTACGCGACGAACCGCTCGGCGGCCTTGAGCGCGCCCCGCCGAACGAGGGCGTCGAAGCTCTCCTGGGCGACGGCCAGCGCGTCGGCCGTCGGGTACGCGAACCTCTCCTTCGCAGCGGCGTTGGCCGCCCCGGCGACTCGGGTCTCCATGCTGTTCCTCCTGGTTCAGCGCGGCCGCGGTGGCTGCTCGTCCTCGTCGTCCGGGAGCAGCAGCTCCGCGACGATGACCCCGAGCACCTCGACGACCAGCGCGATGATCCCTTTCCAGAACCTCTTGTCGGACACGCTCTCTCCTTCTTGGAAACAGAGCCCCGAAGAGCCGCCGGCCGGTGCCGCCGATGGCGGCGACGGGGTGACAAGTCCCGACCGGCCGGCGGGCTCGCCGAGGCGATGACGGGGCCGCGTGGTCCCCGAGGGCGGCTGCTGCTGTGCAGGTACGGTCAGCTCGTCGTGGCGGTCAGCATTTCGGCGTGTCGCCCGATGCGGTCGGCCGACCTGATCGGCGCGGCGGCGTAGTGCGGGGCGTGGCGTGGGCACCGGCGGCACCGGGCCCGCTCCACGGCGGCGGCAATCGCCGCTGCGGGGGGACGGATCCGCATCGAGCGGGCGATGCCCCAAGCGGTTCGATCGGACCACTCCAACTCGAGCTCGTCGTCGGCCTTGCCGGCGATGTCCCAGAGCCCGCGGACGTCGATCCGGCCGCGATCGTCGAGGGTGTGAACGGCGACGTGCCCCCCGACGTGTCCGTTCAACTCCACGGCGACGCCCAGGATGGCGTGGCCGGCGAGGTGGTCGCCCCGAACCGGGAGCGGCGCCCCGTCGAGGCCGCACCAGACGAGAGCCGAGCCCTCGTCGCCGTCGCCGTCGTCGGCGCCGCCTTCTTCGTGGACGGCGAGTCCGCGATCGAGGCGTAGTCGGTGGGCGGTGGCCCAGGCCGTGAACGCGGTCAGGTCGTCCTGCGTGGTCGTGACCAGCTTCGCGAGGACGACGGCCTCGACTGCTCCACCTCCTCGGCAGCGGCGGCAAGGCGCGGCGGCCCGGACGCCGCGGAGCCAGCCGACCCAGGTGCCGGTCCCGGCGCAGATCGGGCACGTCGCCGGCTGGCCGGACTCGCCGGCACGCGGTCGCCGGATGATCCGTTCCACGCCAGCGAGTTCGGGAACGGAGATGCCGGCCGGCACGGGGCCGGCCACGACGAGATTCGCCAGCATCGAGAACCTCCTTCTGTTGATCACCCCTTCCCCGTGGTGTCCGAGGTCGCGGGTTGAGTAGCCGGCTGGTCTTCCGCCCGCCCCAAGAGCGTGACGTTCTTGGTTGTTGGGGGCGGGGCGCCGACCGCGCCTTCATGATCGTCGAGGGCGACAGACCGAGGACTCGACGACGTGGATTCCCCGTCCGGATCCCTTATGACCTCGCTGAGGGCGGATCGGGCTTCGTGGCGCCGAGCAGTCCTCGACGGGTGCGAGGCTTGACGGGCTCGGCGGGGACGGCTCGATCGCCTCTTCCATAAAGAAGTCCGCCAACATAGCATGATGTTGAGGGCGGGAGGTGCGGCATGCGTGGCACGGCAAGTACGAGGTCGGCTCCCGGGTACCGAGATGATGACGACTTCGGCGGGTTCGACCCTTGCGGCGAGGGGGACGACGGTGCCGAGTTGGGCGCGGCGGACGGTCCGCTTGCGGACGCCGCGGGCGCAGCAGAGCATGACGGGCCGGTCTCCTTGGCCGAGGTGCTCCGGCTCGCCCAGGCCGAGGCGGAGGCGGATGCCCCCGACGCACTCGGCACGGCCTCGCCGCCGGCTGCTCCTGCGCCCGCCGCGGACGCTGCGCCGGATCAGGTTCTCCGGCGGTTTCTCCAGCCCGGCGTCATGGCCCTCGCCATCGTGCCCGATCCCGACAAGCCCGACGAGCGTCGGGCCATCGTGCCGCGGCAGGACGAGATGCAGGACCGCACCCGCCTGGCAGCGGCGCTCGAGGGTGTCGGCGGTCCGCTGCACCAACTGATGCTGAGCGGGGGCAAGATGGCGCAGGTTGATGTTGAGGCGGCACGGGGCATCGCGGCCGGGCTGGCGCAGGGGTCCAACGATCTCGTCGTGCGCCTCGAGTCCATTCTCGCTGCCACGTTCTACACGGCCGCCTCGCGGACGCTGGGGGCGGTCGGGCACGCGACCGAGCACGCGGCCACGACCGGCAGGGCCAGAGGCGTTCACGACCTCGCCCGCGGCGCGGCGACGCTCACCAGGGCCTTCCGCACGACGTGCGGCGCGATCGAGGTGGCGCGGGCGCGGGAACGAAGGCGCAACGCGATTCCCGAGTTCGTCGTCGCCCGCATCCCGGTCGAGAGTACGCCGGAGGGGGAGTCGTGAGCCTCGTGGACCAGCCGCCGACGCCGGACTCCATCGCGATCGAAGACAGCGCGGCGGCCGCGACGGAGCCGGGCGCGGCGTTCGACCACCTCGCCCGGCTCGCCCTTGCCGGCTTCATCACGGTCCGGGAGGAGGTTCCCATCGCGCCGGAGCAGGACGCGCTGTCCACGGAACCGCGGGCGGCCTCCCTCCGAGGTCGGGTCCTCGCGGAGTTGATCGTGGCGGCGGGGGAGGCGATGCAGGGACGACAGGAATGGCGGCACCGCTCCGATGTCGAGGTGGTGGTGCCGTCGTGGCTGATCGCTGCACCTCCGATCGAGCGGGCGCTGCCGGAGAAGGACCAGCCGGACGGTTCGCCCGAGCAGGCCGCGGAGAGGTCGGCCACCGGCGCGGTCATCGAGGCGGCATGACGGTCGAGGACCATTCCCCGAGCCGAACCCGACCCAGGACGAGCGTTCCGCCATTGGATTTCGACGGAGGACGCGGAACATGGCTGGAGGATCTCGACCGCGTCGGCGTGCATCAACTCGGCGCCGGCATCCCGAAGCCGCCGGATGACCGGACCGTGCGGGTCGAAGTCCACCTTCGTCTCGGCGGCCACGAGGTCACCGGCACTGTTGAACTCCGGGCGCACGCTGTCGGCCTCGGCAGGCGGTGGTCTGCCGTGTGCCCGCTCTGCGGCCAGGGTGCGGCGCACCTGTACGTGGTTGACGCCCGACTCGTCTGCCGGCGTTGCACCGGTCGGTACTACGAGTCGCAGGCCATGACGCACCGGCAGATCTTCCGTGACGTGCTCCGACCGCTACGACGAGCTGCCGCGCTTGAGCATCGCGCCGCACGGCGGAGGATCCGACGGACGACTCGGGAACGGCTCCGTGCCCAGGCGCAGATCGCCGTCGAACGCGCCCTCGCCGGGACCGGGCGCCTGGGAATGCCGGTGGAGATCGTCGACCAGCTTCGCGAGCTGATCGTTGCGTCGGTGCTGCTGCCTCCGGCGGGGTGCGCTCCTCTGCGTAGCGCGTAGCGCCAGACGTCGGCTTCGACACCGCCTCATCGCCGTCTCACCCGCGTCGTCGGCATGCAGCGTATCGGACGTCGAAGCCTCCCTCGTCTCCACGCAACCCTTCCCCGACAACCTTGACGCCCCCTGCGTTTCCTCGGAGACTTCCCGGTGGAGCGACGGCTCCGGCAACGTGCGCCCGCGAGGGCTTGAGGGACTTGTCACCCCTGACCACGACGCCGAAGTCGAAGGCTCCGTACAAGCTGCCCTCGGGTTCCGCACGCCAGAAACGGCGGGGTGACTCCCGTACGTCTGGAAAGGGCGGGGCCGTGGCCCCCCGAGGGCAGCGCGTCTCCGCCCTTTCTCTTGATAGGGCGGCGACGGGGAGGCTGCCGCCCATGACTCCGCGACATCCCGCCGACGGCGACGCCATCATCGTGCTCGTCCCCGACCTGACGATCATCACGGGCCTGCAAGATGCCCGCCTCGATCAGCGGCGCCGCACCCCTGCTACCTGCTCTGGGCAGCGTGGTCATAAGGGTAGATGTAGGAGGAGATCATGACCGACAACCGAAATGGCGCGGGGGCGCCGCCCATGCAGCCGCAGCACGGACCGCGGTTCGCCATCATCCTTGCTCTTCTCGGGGTGGTGCTCGCCCCGGCCTGCGACCGCAAGCGGGACGACTCCGGCGCGGGAGCGAGCGGGGTCACCCTCCCCGCGGCCGACCCGGCGCGACAGCAGTGCGAAGCGGAGTGCGCCCAGGCCTGCCCCATCATGGCCGACAACGCAGCGCGGCAGGTGTCGATCACGGGCTACGGAGGCGCCACGCTGCCGGGCGGCGGAACGAACTTCATGCCGGGCGTCCGGGGCGACCCGATCATCGATCAGCGGCGCTACTCGCATGCCTACGCCCAGGCGATGGCGGAGTGCTCGATGAGGTGCGTGGGGGAATGCGTCCAGGCGCTTCGCGAAGCACCCCGATAGGGAATGGACCTGTCCGACGGGGAGCGGATCGGCCTGCACCGACGACGCGGCCAGCAACGAGAGGGGAGTTGAACCATGACGATCAGAATCCGCACGAAGACCGGGGAACGGGAGCTGGCCGACATCCAGTCCGTCCGCAAGGCCCTCGCCGACGGCGACCTGGAGATCGACGACGTGCTCTGGGATCCCGTAGGGGAGCGGTGGGTCGGCGTGCTCGACGCGCTGCGGGGGTCGGGCGAGGCGCAGACGACGAGCTCGCCTCCGGCGGCGGCACCGGGCGGGAGCAAGACGGCCGCAAGCCCGCCGCTGGCGTCGGCCTCCTCGGGACGCCCCTGGTGGGCGCGGCGCCGACTGTGGGTGGTTGCCGGGGCTGGGATCGTCGTCCTGATCGTGTTGCTCGCCTTCCTGCTCTTCTTCGGCACCGACTACGCGAAGCTGAACCGGCAGACGATCGAAGAACGCGCCGCCCAGGACCAGGGGATCCGCGAGAAGGGCGAGTCCTTCGTGGCCGACACGTATCGGCTCCGATGGCAGGACGATCCTGACGACCCCATGGCGATCTACCTCTACGTGCGGGGATCCAATCCCGAGAATGCCGAGCAGCTGCTGATCGAGTGCGTCACGGAGCACCCACCCTACGCTTGGTGCGCCCACGCGCTCTCGTGGCGGTACCGCGAGGAGGGGAAGTGGCGCGAGGCACTGAGACACGCCGAACAGGCGGCCGCTGCGTTCGGATCCGCCGACATCCTGAGCAATCGCGACTTCCTCGTTGCGGCGAGCGGGAGGAACTACTCGCGCTGGTCGGGAGAGCGTCGCACGCGGGTTGAGTGCGGCCAGATCGACACGGACCGCATTGGATCCGCGGACCGCGATGCGGCGGAGAGCGGGCGACGAAACGTCCCCCCGGGTCTTCTTCTGCTTGCCGACCATGTTGCGGACATCCGGGAGAAGGCGGTCGGCTTCGACTGCCCCGAGATCTGCTCCGACGCGGAGGCGGTAGCCCTCTGTTACGACGTGGAGTGGAGGGGTGAGAACACGCCCCAGGAGATCCGCCTGAGGCTCGACAACGGCGACACGGTTGACGCGACGTTGCACGCCGCCGACGCGCCCAACCAAGGCGTCGCGGTTGCGTGCGTTCCGACCGACCGGGAGGTCGTGTCCGTCACGCAGTTGTTCGCTGGACACTCGCAAACCGGCTCCGGAACAGGGTGTTCGGACGGGGAGCTTCGGGAAGGGCCACCGGCGCCCCAGAGCTTAGACCAGCTGGCAAGCCACTGGAGGGAGAAGACGCGGGTCGCCCTTCAAGCGTGCCGCCACGAGTGCGAGCGTAGCGCCGCCGCCGGGGGTGCCGCCGAAGCGGCAGCAAGAAGGCAGCGCATGTCCGTGGAGAACTACTGCGAGCTGTCGTGCGGCTTCGGCTTCGGCGGGATGAGGTGACGAGACCGCGAGCTCACGCTCAAGCGGGGTCGCCGGTCGCCGCCGCCCGCCGCCCGTTTCGATCGCGTCGGCACCGCTCAGCCCTCGTTCTTGGCCGCCGCCAGCCGCGGACCGAACACCTTCTTGAACCGAAGCAGCCGATCGATCATCCAGGCCCGGTACTCGTCGAGCTTGTCCTGGGCGTCGTCGATCGTGCCCGTGCCGTAGCACGCCACGCGACACGAGACCTTCCCTTCGAGCTCCTCCCACTCCAGCGTCTCGCCGAACTCCTTCTCGATCTTCGCGGCATCGTCACGCAGCCGCTTGAATGCCTTCCAGTTGCGCTCCTCGTCGGCGGAGCCGAAGTAGATCTCGGCCCGGATCCGACCCTGGCGTGCGAAGCTCGCGCCGTACGTGAAGCCGGAGACCCCGGTGGAGAAGCTGTACCAACTCGCCGGCTGGCTCGCCCGGGCGTTCGAGAACCGGTGTTTCTCCCGCAGCTCGTCGATCAGGCGCTGGAAGTACCGCATGTACGCGATCTGCTTCTCCGTCAGCTCGCCGCCCGCGGCCGCCTCACGAGTCTTCCGCGCCGTCCTGGACCACTCGTTCGGTGACGCGACGAGCTTGAAGTGGGCGGCCGGCTTCGAGTCGTCGATCTGCACGAGCTCGACGACGACGCCGAAGAAGCGCGTACCCTCGGCGCCCATTCCTTGGTTCAGCCAGTCGATCGCGAGCCGGTGCTCCTCGCGGAACTCCCTGCACACCCAGACGACGATGCTGGCCTTCGCGTAGGCGGCATAGGTGATGATCTGGCCGAGGTGGGTGTGGTCCGTCTGCTCGAGTTGGTTCTCGATCACGACGTTCCGGTCGTTCCCAACGTCCTTCGCGAGGATGTCGATCG
>CAZMRP010000234.1:0-7631 GCA_964568275.1 uncultured Myxococcales bacterium | reverse complement strand
AGCGACCTGCCGGCGTCCTCGCCCACCTTCGGGTGGTCGGCCTCGTCGAAGGTCACCGTCGACAGCACCTCGATCAACTTCGGGTCGGGGTCGCCCAGGTAGCCCAGCGCCCAGGCCATCGCCTGGCGGAAGCGGACGTAGGTGTAGATCTGCTGGTTCATGTACTGGTCGTACTGGATCGGCTCGTTGGTGTCCGGGTAGCGCAGGAACGTCTTGTCCAGCCGCTGCCCGAGGAACTGGCGCGCCTCGCGCCGGAACGAAGCCGAGGCGTTGTGCGCCAGCCGGGCCAGCTACTCGGAGGCCGGCGAGTAGTCGCCGCACCACCGCTCCATCGCCTTGACCTTGGGGTCGTTGCGGTCGTACGCCGCCTGGGCCATCGTGATCTCGATCGGACAGCTGAAGACCTTGGTGAAGTAGTAGATCTTCTGCTTGACGTCCATCACGCCGCTGTCGAAGACCCAGCGCAGCTCCTCGTGCTTGGTCTCGTCCAGCGTCTTCGCGCCCTCCGCGAACTCCCGCAGGCGCTCGCGCCGCTTCACCATCTCCGGGAGCTCCTCGTACTCGCTCACCGCCTCCGGCGCCTCGGTCACCACCGGCAGGCCGTCCGGGCCGAGCACGGGGGGCACCTCCGGCACCAGGTCGACGGCCGTCGGACATCCACTGCCCTTCTTCGGCAGCCCGGTGTCGGGCTCGATGTCGTTCTCGCACTCCGGGTGCTCGGCCAGGAAGCGGTCCCACAGATCCGCCGCCAGGAACGACAGCACGCGCAGCTTGCCGGCGCGTTTCTCCGCCCACCGCTCCGGGTACTTGTCCGGGTCCGACAGCTCGAAGATGTACTTCGCGACCTCCTCCTCGAGCGGCGGGCCCTGGCGCACGCCGATCGAACCGAGGATCAGCAGGCCGGCGTTGTACAGGTTGGCCTGCTCGTCGGTGATCTTCACCATCGTGTTGAACTTGTTGAGGACGCTCTTGAGGTGCGTGACGGCCCGCTCGTCGAGCAGCTCGGCGAGCGCGAACACCGCGTTGACGTACTGCGTGCCCTTGTGCGTCAGCTGGTCCTCGTCGTTGATGTACACGCCGAAGTCGCCCTCCTCCGGCGCGTAGTTCTCGACGGCCTCCAGCAGGAAGTCGCGGATCTTCTGCCGGGGGTCGTGCAGCTGGCGCACCAGGTACAGGATGCGCTCCTTGCGATGGCGGTTCTTCTTGATCAGCTTGTACAGGTCGACCAGCTTCTCCGCGCCGTAGCGCAGCTTGACCTTGTTGAAGATCTGCTCCGCGCGCCGGGCCAGCTCGAGGCCCATCTCGCGGTCCGAGACGACCTCGGCGTTCTCCAGCGTCGCCGCCCGGTCGAAGTACTCGGCCACGCGCTGCAACGCGCCCTCGTCGCCGGTCTCGGCCCAGGTCATGATCGCCTGCACCTCGAGGTCGCCCTCGGTCTGCGACGAGGCCAGCACCCGCTTCAACAGGTCGATCGTGCGGCCGCGCTTGGCGACGGTCTCCGCGTCGGTGGAGGCGTAGTTGACCTCCTCGAGCGCCCCGAGCAGCCGGATCATCAACGGGGTGTCGGCCTTCTCCGTCAGCTTCATCACGCCGTCGAAGAACGCCGCCTCGTGGTTGGCCAGCCAGCCGATCAGGCTGGCCGAGAAGGAGTCGAAGCCGAACTGCGGGGCCTCGACGATCGACGGCACCAGGCCGTCGATGTCCTGCAGATACAACAGCGTCAGCCCCAGCAACGCGTGGGTCTGCTGGGCCTGCGCGTCCGTCGCACCCGCCAGGGCCTGCATGCGCCGCTTCATCGCGTCCTTCTGCGCCGCGATCTTGCTCCGCACGCCGGCGTCGGGGCTCTGGGCCATGAACAGCAGGGCGTTGGCGCCCTCCTTGGCCATGCCGAAGTCGCTGCTGTCGAGCGCCTCCATGATCAGCGGGAGGTTCTCGGTCTGGTCGGCCTGGGCGACGCGGTGGATCACCACCGAACGCCACTGCTCCTGCGTCGAGCAGCCCCAGCACTCGGCCAGTTTGGCCGGGTCGTTGGTCTTGCGCGCCTCGGCGCAGATCTTCGCCTGGTGCTGCTCGTACAGCATGTACCCGCCGGCGGCGCCGCCGGCGGACAACAGCAGCACCGCGGCCACCGCGAAGATGATCTTCCCGCGCTTGGAGAACCGGCTGGGCCGCTTGCCCTCCGGCAGCGGCGGGCCGGGCTCGTCCTCGTAGGCCGGCGGCGGCTCCGCCGCGGCTTGCAGGGCCGCGCCGTGCGTCGCCGGGACGGTCTCGGTCTCCGCGGGCTCCGGCAGCGGCGCCTCGGCATCCAGGGCCTCCGGCAGTTGCTCGTCGTCCGGACCGAGATCGTTCTCATCATGGGCCATGACCGTCTCCTTTCGTCAGGAACGCGCCGCCGGTGCGGCCGCCCCGCCTCCCGTCGCCGGAACCGCTTCCGGCAGCAGGCCGTGCTCCCGCAGGAACCGCTCGATGCGCAGGTTCATCATCTCCGGAAACTCGACGGGCACGTAGTGCGTCCCGCCGCGCACGATCAACAGCTCCGCCCCGGGGACCCGCCGGACCATCTCCTCGGACAGCGCCCGGGGCGTCATCGGGTCGCGGTCGCCCGCCACCACCAGCAGCGGACAACGCACCGCCGCCAGCGCGTGCTCGGCGTCGTGCTCCCCCAGCGCCAGCAGCGTGGAGAAATACGCCGGGAGGTCGAGCGCGGCGAAGTCGTGGACCAGGTCGCGGAACACCGCCCGGTCCAGCGTGGGCCCGACCAGCCCGACGACCGTCATCGCGTCGAGCACCCACTCCCAGCCGGAGCCCAGCCGCAACACCGCGGAGAACGGCCGCGGCACGTCGCGGATCAACCGCACGAGCGCCGGAATCACGTGCCGGGCGTACCGTCCGCCCAGCGCCGTCTCGAAGGGCCGCCCGTAGGCGCCGTTGATCGCCACCAGCCCCTGCACCCGCTCCGGCGCCCGCGCCACGACCTCGAAGTCGAGCTGCACGCCCATCGACCAGCCGACCCACAGCGCCCGCTCCACCCCGTACGCGTCGGCCACCGCCAGCGCGTCGCGCACGTGGGCGTCCATGTCGTAGCGCACCGGCGACGCCGAGAGCCCCGACCGGTAGGTGCCGCGGTAGTCCCACGAAATCACGTGGAACCGGTCGCGGAAGAAGTCGATCAGATGCCGCCACGCCGTCCACGTGCCCCCCAGGCCGTTGGCCAGCATCATCACCGGCCCCGTGCCCGTCTCCCGGCACGCCAACACCGTGCCGTCGAAACTGGCGACGGTTCGCTCGCAGACCAGTCCGGTGATCTCGCCGCGCATGCCCCTCCAGGGCCGGTCCGTGACGCTGCTCCCGTGCGCCCCGCCCCGCCGCCCACCGATGGGCGCAGCTCGCAGACCCGGAAGCGGCGCCGACTATACCCGTCGAGATTCCGCGGATCAAGGCGCGACTACTCGCGCCAGCGCAGCAGCGTCCCCCCGCCGCCCACCGCCCAGACCTCCCGGGCCGCGGCGCCCCACACCCCATCGAGTCGCCGGGTGACGCCGCTGGCGGTTGCGTTCCAGGCCGTACCGTCCCAGCGCAGGGCGACCCCGCCGTCGCCCACGGCCCAGGCCAGCGTCGCCGAAGCGGCCCAGACGCCGCGCAGCGTCCCGGTCGTTCCGGTCGGCGCCGCCGTCCAACTCGTCCCGTTCCAGCGCCGCGCCATGCCCGTCACGCCGACCACCCAGACGTCGCCGGACGACGAGCCGTCGACGGCGTACAGGTCGACGGTGGTGCCCGAGACCGCGTCGACCCAGACGGTCCCGTCCCAGCGACGGGCGACCCCCTTGTCCGCCACCGCGTAGACCAGGTCCACGGCGGTGCCCCACACGCCTCGGAAGTTGCGCCGGGCGCCGGGGTTGGACCGCGTCCAGGCGCCGGACGCGTCCCGATGCGCGACCATCCCGCTGGTTGTGGCGATGTCGCCGACGGCCCACACGTCGGCGGCGGACGTGCCCCACACCCCGTTGAGGTTGACGGTCGTCCCCGAGGTCTCGGGCGCCCAGGCCGTGCCGTTCCAGCGCAGGATGACGCCGCCGTCGCCCACGGCCCAGGCGTTGCCGGACGGACCGGCCCACACGCCTCGCAGCACGAGCCCCGCGGCCCCGGTCACCGTGCTCCAGGTCGTGCCGTTCCAGCGCAGGATCACGCCGTTGCCGACGGCCCAGGCGTCGGTGCCCGAACGGCCGTCGACGCCGCAGAGGTCGGCCGCGGTCGGCGCCGGGAGCACGGGGCACCAGAACCCCTCGTCGGTCAGGCCGTCCGCGTCGTCGTCGCAGTCGTTGCAGCCGACCTCCGGCACGACGCACGGGCCCCAGGCACAGCTGCTGCCGCAGCTGCGGGTGCCGGTCCCCCCGCACGGGCCGGAACACGACGCGGTGCTCCCGAATACGCACTCGAACCCCTCGTCGGTCAGGCCGTCGCAGTCGTCGTCCGAGCCGTTGCACGACTCGGTTGCCGCCAGCTCGCAGCTGCCGGACCAGACGCACGCGCTCGTGCAGGCCTCGGTGCCGGCGCACGAGCCCCCCGGGCCCGTCGTCACGCAGGCGCGGCTGGACCCGCGGGCGCAGGTCATGCCGGCGCCGTTGTCGGTCGTCCCGTCGCAGTCGTCGTCGACGCCGTTGCAGACCTCGACGGCGCCGGGATGCACCGAGGCCAGCGTGTCGTTGCAGTCGCCGCCGCAGGCGGCGTCCGGTCCGTAGGTGTCGCCGTCGCCGTCGATCCGGAGGCCGGCGCAGGCGCCGCCGGCGCAGACGTCGTTCGAGGTGCAGACGCTGCCGTCGTTGCAGGGCAGCGTGTTGAATGCGTGGGTGCACGCCTGGCCGCCGGCCACCGTCGCGCAGCTGTCGTCCGTGCACGGGTTGTCCGGCGTCTCGCGGCAGTCCGCCGCGGCGTGGCAGGAATACAGGCAGTTCGTCTCGCAGCCGTCGCCCGCGGTGACGTTGCCGTCGTCGCACTCCTCGCCCGGGTCGACCGTGCCGTTGCCGCACCCCTCGCGGGCGCAGGTTCCGGAGCGGCAGCGCCCGGCCGCTCCGGCGGCCGTCGTGCAGGCCGTGCCGTCGGACAGGGGGGTTCCGGGCCGGCAGACGTGGCTGCCCGTGTCGCAGGTCTCCGTGCCGGAGCAGACGTCGTGGTCGTCGCAGTCGGGGTCGGCCTCGCAACTCCAGGTGCAGTCGGGCTCGCAGCCGTCGCCCGCCGTCGCGTTGCCGTCGTCGCACTGCTCGCCGCGCGCGTCGTCGGCCCAGCCGTCGCCGCACGACGAGAGGGTGCACAGCCCGGCCAGGCAGACGTCGCGGGTCAGCGGGTCGCCGTCGCGGTCGCAGGCCGTGCCGTCCGCCGGCGGCGTCCCGGCGGTGCAGGTGTGCGCCCCCGTGTCGCAGGTCTCCACGCCGTTGCAGACCCGCAGGTCGTCGCACTCCTCGGCGGTCTCGCAGGTCCAGGTGCAGTCGGCCTCGCAGCCGTCACCCGGGATCAGGTTGTCGTCGTCGCACTCCTCGCCGTCGTCCACGGTGCCGTTGCCGCAGGTCTCCGGCGCGCAGAGGCCGCCGCGGCATACCCCCGCCAGCCCGGCGGCCGTCGTGCACGGCGTGCCGTCCCCGGCCGTCACCCCCGGCAGGCAGACGTGCCGCTCGGTGTCGCAGGTCTCGGTGCCGTTGCACAGCCGCAGGTCGTCGCACTCCTCGGCGGTCTCGCAGGTCCAGGTGCAGTCGCCGTCGCAACCGTCGCCGTCCACGTCGTTGGCGTCGTCGCACTCCTCCTCGCCGGTCACCGTGCCGTCGCCGCAGCCGCCGGCGACGCACGCGCCCCGCAGGCAGATCAGCCCGTCGCCGCAAACGGTGCCGTTCTCCAGCGCCGCGCCCGGCACGCAGGTGTGCCCGGTGCACTCCTCCTCGCCGTTGCACTCCTCGCCGTCGTCGCACTCGGCGGACAGGTTGCAGCTGAACACGCAGTGCGGCTCGCAGCCGTCGTCCGCCAGCAGGTTGCCGTCGTCGCAGTCCTCGCCCGAGTCGACCACGCCGTCGCCGCAGGTCAACGGCCGGCACTCCTCGAGCTGGCACACCCCCTCCACGCCCAGCGGCGTCGTGCATTCGGTCCCCGGCTCCGGCGGCCGCGTGGCGACGCACCGGTCGTCCGCGGTGCAGACCTCCTCGCCGTTGCACGGGTTGCCGTCGTTGCACGTCGCCGGATCGCACTCCGTCCCGTCGTCGGTGCCCCCGTCGCCCGGCGACTCGTAGCAGTAGCCGTCCGCGCGGCAGGTCCACCCCGCGGGGCAGCCGTTCGGCTCCGTCGGGTCGCAGGTGTAGCGCCCCTCGGGGATCCGCGGCCCGCAGCCGAACGCCAGGCCCAGCGCCGCCAGTCCCGCCAACCACCCCCACCGGACGTTCCGCCCGCGCATCAGAACCTCCCCGCGAGGCCGAGGCCCAGCGCGTCGGCCGAAACGAGCGGCACCGCCGTCGCCGGCGGCTGCTCGTCGCCTCCCAACTCCAGCAGCAGCAGCACCGCTCCCGTCACGGCCAGCGCGCCCCCCGCGGCGAACAACCCGATCTCCAGCGGCTGGTACAACTCGAAGTCGTCCAGGTGCGGCTGCACGTCGACCCACGGCGTGTCGCGCGGCGAGTTCTCCACCGTGTCGGCGGCGTCCGCCGCGAGCACCGCGAAGGCGATCCCCCCGCCGAGCGCCGCGACCCCCACCCCGGTCAACACCCAGCCCGCAATCCCCATGCCGGACGTCCCCTCGGGCGGCGGCGGCGGCGGTGGCGGTGGCGGCGGCGGCGGCGGTTCGACCGGTTCGACGGGCTCGACCGGTTCGACCGGTTCGATGGGCTCGACCGGTTCGACCGGCTCCACCGGCTCCGGCGGCAACAGCGCCACGCGTTCGCGAACCGAGGCCAGCAGCGTCTCCGCTTCGCCGCGGTTCAGGGCGTCCGGGGCCTCGTCGAGATACCGTTCGAGCGCCCCGAGAGCGGTGCGCAACTCGTCGGCCTTCTCGGCCACCAGCGCCAGGTTGTAGAGCGTGTTGGGGTGGGGCATCACGTGGTAGCAGCAGGCGTACAGCGAGGCCGCGGGCCCGTAGTCGGCGGCCCGGTCGCGCTCGGCCGCCTGCCCGAACAACTCGCCCGCCAGCACCCGCGCCTCGTCCGGGTCCGTCGGCGCCCGGGGACAGCCGGCCGGCACCGGCGGCGCCCATTGGGCGGCGGCGGGAGCCGGACCCAGCAGGGCGAGGACGAGCAGCGCGGGGAGGGCGAGTCGCATGGCGCCGTCACCGCCCGCCGAACGGATTGGCGATCGGCCGGGGCGCCGCCACCCGGCCGTCGTCCCCCGCCCGGTCGCGGGCCTTCGCGCGCGGGAGCGGCTCGAGCCGCACGTCGATCGTCGTGTCGCCCGTGGCCCGGAACTCGCGGACGAACGGTCGATGGCCGCGCAGGACCACGCGCAGGATGTGCGTCGCATCGGAGACCGCCACGGTGAACTCGGCCTCCACCGGTCGGCCGTCGAGCGTCGCGCGGGCGCCGGGGGGCAGTCCCGCGAGTCGCACCACCGCCGGTGCCGGAGGTGGGGAAGTTAACGGGTCTGCCTGACAAATTTGCATGTCA
>CAZMRP010000233.1:0-7641 GCA_964568275.1 uncultured Myxococcales bacterium | reverse complement strand
GGCGGGGCCGACCACAACGGGCTGGGCCCACCTGAGCCAAGTGGATAGCCCCCTGAACGGTAGTCGCAACGATATGATTTCATGCATATTCCATGCGAACACGCACACCATCCGACAGCGCGTGGACCTTTGGATGGCGGCGGGCCGACGCGTGCACCCGAGGCGCCGACTCTCGCCGACCGTGTCTCGTGAATCGCCCTTCTCGCCCTTCAGTCCCTGGCTTGCGGCTCAGGACGACCACTCGACCCGGGCGACCCACGCCGCCCCGTCCTGCTTCCAGAGGACGAACAGGCCGTCCGGCGCGGCATCGATCCGGACGTGCTCGATGCCGGGCGGATCGGGTGCGAACTCGGCCCCGGGGTCGAGCCGCAGGGAGATGCCGTCGGGGTTGCCGTGAGGGTCGAGCGGGGTGAGGTAGAGGCACGAGGGGAACGACAGGCGCGCGGGGACCTCGTCGCGGCGCGCGGTCCAGGCGAGCACGGCAGCATCGCCGGTGGCGACGAGCGCCCGGGGTTCGGGGTGAAGGACGAGGTCCTCCAGGACGCGCAGGTCGCTCGCGCCGACCAGCTCCAGGCGCGACGGCTCGCGCTCCTCGAGCCAGAGCAGCTCGCCGTCGGCGGTCGCCGAGCGACCGGCGGTGAGGTACCGGTATCCGTCCGCGGACCGGACGGCGGCGATCGGGTGCTGGGGCGACGGGACCGGGAGTCGGTGGGCGAACAGGTTGCTGCCGGTGGGGGTCCGCAGGTCGATCGCGGACGGGTGGGTCCACGCCACCGACTCGACGGCGGCGCCGGCACCGCCCCAGGCGACGTACGCCTCGCCCGCGTCGACGGTTCCGTCGGCCAACAGCCAGCCGTCGGCCCGGGAGCCGTCGAGCGGCAGGATCGCGGCGTGGAGCAGCCACGCCCGTCCCGCGGCGGCGGCCGACCGGCCCTCGGTCGCGAGGTACAGGCGTCCGCCGGCGACGGTCGCGCGAAGCTCCGAGAGGCCCGCCTCGTCGAGCCAGACGGTGTCCGGCTCGACCTGGACCTCGCGGTCCTCGACCAGTTCGCCCCGCGCGGTCAGGCGACCGGTCACGAACCGGACCGTCGGGTCCGGGCCCCAGGCGCCGACGGCCCAGGTCGTGCCGTCGGGGGCGGCGGCGGAGGCGAGCGCGCTGCAGTTCCGGAGTGCGTAGACGTCGTCGGCCGAGCCCGGCAGGTGCTCGCCGCCGGCGGGGTCGAGCCGTTCGAGCACGGCGCGGTCGCCGGTCGGTCCCCCGGGGGGTCCCGCGGGGAGCACGACCAGGACGACGCCGTCGCGGGCGGCGAGGATCGCGGAGCCGTCGGTCGTCCAGGCCGGGTCGAGCCGGGTGCGCCAGCGCAGGGTGAGGCGGCCCAGGCCGGCGGTGGGCAGGGCGGCGGGGCAGATCGGGTCGTCGTCCCCGCCGTCCACCCAGCCGTCGAAGCCGGCGTCCGGCGTCCCCTCGGGCCGGACGTCGGGGGTCGTTTCGGCGTCCGCGGCGGCATCGCCGTCGCTCGCGTCGCCGCGGTCCGCAACCGCGTCCGAGGCCGCCTCGATGCGGTACGACTCGTAGCACGCGACGGCCGGCAGCAGGCCGAGCGCCGCGAACCCCAGGCCCGCGCACGCGACGCCCCTCGGGCAGGCCGATGCACGGCGGCCCGGCGCGCCGGACGGTTTCGCTCTCCGAACCACGGCCCGATCCTACCCGGCGCCGGCCGGGCGATCAACGACCGGGTTGCTCCGGCCGAGCGGGCGCCGACGGCTCGAATGCTCCCGGGACGAAGGTGTGCGCGCAGCCGTCGCCGGTGCAGGAATCGATGGTGAGGGGATTCTCGTCGTCGCAATGGAGGGGCCGGCCACGGCAGGTACCGTCGGTCCGGCGGTCGTCGAACGTGCAGGGGTCGCCGTCGTCGCAGGCCGCACCGTCTTCCGGAGCTGTCGGCAAGGGCGGCGGGACCGAAGGCTCGGCGGTACGCACGGCGGCGGCCGCCGGAATGGTCGCACGCGGTTCGGCGGCCGGATGGGCGGCCCGGTCCGGCACCGTCTCATCGCGGGTCCCGGTGGCCGAGCCTGCACGGCGCGACGAAGGACCCTCGGAAACGTCTTCCCGAGCACCGGGATCCGGGCGCGGATCGCCCGGCGCCGTCAACCACCAGACCGTCAAGCCGGCGACGACGACGGCGACCAGGGCGACGACGGTTCCTCGGCGCATCAGGCCCGTCACCGCCACCAGCAGCCGACCTGGCCCAGGCAGGCGTCCGGATCCGCGAATCGTTCGCATGGTTGGGGCCCCTCGGGCGAGTTCTCTTCGCAGCAGCCCGGCACGTAGACCCAGTAGCACCCGAGGTGACGGCGACAAGCCTCGGCCTCGGCGAGAGACTCGCAAGGCACGGGGGTGCCCGCGCAGACACCGCCTTCGGCCGTGAGGACGGGGTCGGAGTCGGAGCACGACGCCACCAGGACGAACGACGCCGCGATCGCGACGATCCGTCGAATCACCGCGAAAACCCGCGTCCGCATCACAGGTGCTCGCAATCCCGGAGGCCGAGGACGCTCTCGAGGTGCGTCTGCGACCCGAACTCGCCGCGGCCGCAGGCCGCGACGCACCCGTCCCAGTCGCCCGCCTCCGACGACCCGTTGCACCGCAGCAGCAGCTCGCAGAACGATCGACAACTCGCCACCTCCGCCTCCATCACTCCACCCACGAACACCCAACTTGGCCAAGACACACGTCCTCGCGACCACTCAGGATTTCGCACGCGGTGGGACCGGTGGGCATATTCGGCAAGCATCGGTAGTAGTACCAGACGTAGTCGCAACCTCCCTGCCGGCTGCACGCATCCGGATCGCTGAACGACTCGCACGGTGCGGGAGTGCCCACGCACCTTCCACCGTCGCCCGACACGTCCTGGCCCGACGAGTCGTCGGAGTCGGAGCACGAGCACGACGCCACCAGGACGAACGACGCCGCGATCGCGACGATCCGTCGAATCACCGCGAAAACCCGCGTCCGCATCACAGGTGCTCGCAATCCCGGAGGCCGAGGACGCTCTCGAGGTGCGTCTGCGACCCGAACTCGCCGCGGCCGCAGGCCGCGACGCACCCGTCCCAGTCGCCCGCCTCCGACGACCCGTTGCACCGCAGCAGCAGCTCGCAGAACGATCGACAACTCGCCACCTCCGCCTCCATCACTCCACCCACGAACACCCAACTTGGCCAAGACACACGTCCTCGCGACCACTCAGGATTTCGCACGCGGTGGGACCGGTGGGGAAGCAGCCCAGGCAATGTCCTTCCATGCCAAGCCAGCAGCATCCCCCTTGGTTGTAGCATGCGTCGTAGTCGCGAAACGATTCGCACGGCGCTGGGGTACCGACGCACCTCCCGCCGTCGCCGGACACGTCCTGGCCCGACGAGTCGTCGGAGTCGGAACACGACGGCGAGGACGCGAGAAACAGGACGAGCGACAGCGCCTGCCACCGACCCTTGCCGAGAACCCATGTCCGCATCACAGGTGCTCGCAATCCCGGAGGCCGAGGACGCTCTCGATGTGCGCCTGCGACCCGAACTCGCCGCGGCCGCACGCCGCGACGCACCCGTCCCAGTCGCCCGGCTCGGACGCTCCGTTGCATCGCAACAGCAGCTCGCAGAACGACCGGCAACTCGCCGGGTCCGTTGCCGTCGGGAACGCCGTGGAGGACGCCTCCGCAGCCACCTCGCCCAGCACCGCCTGCCGCGCCCGCTCGCGCCGCTGGCCCTCGGCGTACTCCACCGCCCAGGCCAACCGCTGCCGGAGGGCCGTGTCGGCATCGACCGCCAACTCGCGGCCGGCGGAGTCCGCCCGCAGCCGCCGCGACGCCTCGAACTCCTCCGGCGTCACCCCTTCGGGGTGCGACGGCTTGACCAGGAGGTCCTCGACCCGGATGCCGGCACTTGCCGCCAGGGTCCGCCGCTGCTCCGCCGCCTCCGCGGACGTCGGGTCCGGGAGGTCGGTCGCGGCGCCGACGACGTCGGCGTCGTCCGACTTCGCGCGAAGCGCGACCATGCCGACTCCGATACCGACCACCGATGCCACCACGATGGCAAGTCTAGCGTGTTTCATGGTCCTGCGCCTCCTCAGCTTCCACGGAAAGAGAGCCACAGCACTTCGCCCTCGTCGTCGTATCGCGGGGCCGCCACCCCCACCTGGAAGTAGACCCGGCTGCACGCCGAGAGGCTGTAGAACGACCTCCAGCTTCCGTCCGCGGGGATGGTGAGCCCGTTCTCGTAGCCGGGCACGATCGACCACGTCCCGGTCGCCGACTCGCAATACAGGTTGACGATCACCGGGGTGCCGGCGGGAGCGCCCGGCGCCAGCTCCGCACGCACGCGCGCCGTCATCGAGTACGGATCGACCATGAAGCCGTAGACGTTCAACCCGCGGTAGTAGGGAAAATACTTGGCGGCGAAGGTCGCGGTGGGGCGGTTCCACGTCACGACGTGGTCGTACCTGGGGTTGGCGTGGGACGCGACCTCGAAGGTGCTGCCGTACGGCATGTACTTCTCCAACCGCAGGATGTAGCGGTTGCCCAGCGCGGGCTCGCCGTGGATCGCGGCGAAGTCCACCTCGGTCCCGACCAGATGTGGATCGGTCGGATGCGTCGAGTCGATCCACGAGAACTCGTGCATCGTGGGCGGCGGCGGCGACGGCGGCGGCGAGGAGGCGTGGAACTCGTATTCCGAGTCGAGACGGTCCACGCCGGCCATCAACTGGATCACCTTGTTGCCGGCGGCGCCCATCGTACCCACGCTCCTGGTGGCTGTCACGTCGTCGAACATGCACCAATGATTCGAGCTGCGCGGGCAGTCGTACTCGAACGGGTCTCCGAACCTCCACCCGCAGCAGTAGTACATGCGCAGCGCGAGCGGTCTCCGCTGGGGCACGACGACGCCTTGGACGACCTCCACCGAGTAGACGCGCGGGTCGTTGAGGCAGCCGACGTGGACGGTGTGGAAGCCGGCCGGGACGTCGGTGGCGGCCCAGGCCGGGAAGGCGGTGGACGGGATGAACCGCATCGTGGCCCGCTTGCCCGTCTGGGGCTGCCCGCCGTCCGTCTCCCACTCGGTGCCGATCGCGTAGCGGCACCCGGCGCTTCCGGCGGGGTCGTGACCGAAGGCCCAGCACTGCTCGGTCTCCAGGTACTCGTTGTCGAACTTGCGGCCGCCGGCCCGATGGGAGGCGTCGTCGGTATCGACCCAGACCCGCAGCGTATCGCGCCACAGCGGGTCGGACTCCGAGAACCAGTTCGTCTCCGCCGTGACGATGATCGTGAACTTCGTCGCCGTCGGCAGGTAGAACTGCAACGACGTGAGGCTCGGGTTCTCCTGGGCGCCGTGGTCGTAGATCCCCTGGATGCCGCCCGGCTCGTACTTGAGGTGCATCCGGGAGCGCTGGGCGTCCGAGTACGGGACGTTCGCCGGGAGCAGGTTCGCGTTCGACAGGAAGTGCGTCTGGCCCCAACGCGCGTAGGCGTGTGCGAAGTTGTTGCTCGGCGTGAACTTCGTGGGCGACGCGCCCAACTCGCACGCGCTCGGGTCGCGGTCGATGCAGCGGACGTAGTCGTCGAACTGGACCGTGCCGGCCGCCGCGGCCGTCGACATCGCATCCATCCAGACGTAGCGCTCGTCGGGCGCCGCCGGATTGCAGGCGTAGGGCGACGGGAAGGTGTCCATCACGCCCCGGACGTAGCGGTGGTAGCGCAGCGGCTTGTACAACTCGCTCGGGGCCGGCGAGGAGCCGGCGTAGATGTACGACCGCGGGTCCATCGCCGCACCCGACATTCCCGGGTCCGGCATCAGGAACTGGGACGAGAGGTACGCGAACTGCGTGAACCCGGAGTAGGTCTGCGCGAAGCTGTTGTAGACCGGGAAGTCCGAGTACTTGAAGTTCAGGCACGGCCGGTCGTTCCCCGGCGGCGACGGCGGCGACGGGCCGACCGTCCTCCCGTCGACCCGGCAGTACTCCATCCACGGCCAGGACTGCAGCACCCCCTCGTAGTCCGGGTTCGCGTCGCCGTGGGACTGCTCGAGCATCTTGGGGATCGCCTCCGAGACGGCCCCGGCGATGGTGCCCGGCTCCAGGTGACAGTTGCCGAAACCGCGGCCCTGGTAGAAGCCCGTCGTCACGTGGACGAACTCGTGGAACGTCTCCATCAGCCGGTTGCGGTTCGAGTAGGCGATCGTGACGTTGCCGGGCCGCAGGAATCCGAGCATCGGCACATCGACGTAGCCGCCGGGGCTTCCCGAGTACCAGAGGTCCGGCCGGATCACGACGTCGAAGTCGTTGGTGCCCAGGCTGATGCGATCGAAGGCGTGCTCCGGCGCGGGGTTCGCGTAGTGCAGCGGGTCAGCACGGAGGAACGAGACGGCGTTCGTCGCCGTCGCGTGCGCCCATTGCACCACGGAGAGCGGCAGCTCCTGGCCGTAGATCGCCACCAGGTCGAAGCCGAGCACGTCCTTGTTCACGTACAGGTCGTAGAAGGTCCGGATCTCGTTGGAACTGCTGTCGGTGTACATGCCGGCGAAGCAGGCGCCGACCGCGCAGATGCCCGCCGTCGTGCAGACGTAGGGGTAGGAGCAGTAGTCATGGGATGCGCAACCCGTCGGCGGCGACGGAACATGGCCGAGGCCGCCGTGGCCGCCGCAGGTCGTCCCCGGCCCCTTCTTGTTCGTTTCGCCGCCGAAGGGACGGTAGATGTACGGCCGGAGGTCGTTGACCAAGTGCGGCAGGCCTGGATCCTCCAGGAAGTCCCCGAGGTCCCGGACCATGTCGAACGACTCGATGTCGTCGTCCCAGGCGCCGCCGGTGAGATCCAGGTCGGCGGGGCCGGTGACGTACATCGGCACGCAGTCCGCGAAACCCGTGTCCCGGCAGTAGGCGAGGTGGATGTACGGGTCGCGGACGAGCACGCGCGAGATCTGGTTCTCGATGTGGGCGTTCGGGTCGTAGGGGAACGCGACGACGTCGTAGTCCTTCACCTGGAGCTTCCACGTGCAGTAGTCGCAGTACTGATGGTCGCCGTTGGCCATCTCGAAGCGGGAGACACGACCGGGCCACTCCTGCCGCTGGCTTTCGGTGTTCGCCTTGCTCCCACCCGAGTAGAGGTCGGGTTCGACGATGTCGGTGAAGACCTGGCAGTCCGCGTCCTGGCACAGGCGCGCGGCCGGCCCGACCAGCACCAACGACCGGATCGGGTACGCGGGCGAGATGACGACGGGCCACGGGTCGTCGTAGGAAACATCCTTGGGCCACGCCTGGAAATCCGGCTCCGCGAACAGTTGGGCGCGCCAGTGGTTGGTGGCCGCCTGCCGTTCGATCGACTTCAGGTTCGGCCCGACCGGCAGCGTCGTGCAGTACCACGGCCCGTCCTCGAAGGTGATCGCGTCGAGGTCCGCCTCGTGGACCAGGATCGTGTCGGAGTACTCGGTCCGGCAGACGCAGTCCTCACCGCAGAGGCGGACCTCCCAGGCCGAGGCCGGCGCCGCGGCGAAGGTGAGGCCGATCGCCAGGAGCGGAAGGAGGGGGCGAGGAAGCCGCGGGCGAGGAGGTGCGGCGTCACGCGAGTATCGAGAGAGAGGGAGAGAGGGAGAGAGAGGGAG
>CAZMRP010000232.1:0-7693 GCA_964568275.1 uncultured Myxococcales bacterium | reverse complement strand
GGCGGCCCGCTCCAGGCCCGGCGTCAGGATCCGCACCGGCGGAGCGGCCGCGGCTCCGGCGGCGCCGCCCTCCGCCGGCGGCGACGGCGCGAGCGACAGACGTCCGGCGGCCGCTTCACCGTCCAGCTCCTTGAGTCGCTCGGCCATCTGGGCCATCCCGATCGGGCGGTGGATCGGCTTCTTCTCCAGCGCTTGCCGGACGAAGGTCCAGAGCTCCATCGGGACCGGGTCCTCGGGGCGGTACTTGATGGGTGGGACGGGGGCCTCGCAGATCTGCTTGACGACGACGTCGTCGGCGCCGTCGAACGCGGGCGTCCCGGCCAGCATGCGGTAGAGCAGGAGCCCGGCGGCGAACATGTCGGACTTGAACGAGACGATCTTCCCCTCGACCTGCTCCGGCGACAAGGTGCTCGGCGCGCCGTAGTACGGTCGCGGGCCGACCTTGCGTCGCGGGCCGACGCCGAAATCGATGAGTCGAATCGACTCTCCGTCGCCGGTCTCGTTGGGGACGACGAAGACGTTGGAGGCCCGGAGCTGCAGATGCAGCAGACCGACCCGGTGCGCCCCCGCCAGCGAGCTGCAGATTCGGACGGCCAGCCCGAGCGCGCGCTGGACTCCCAGGGCCCCTTCGGCGGCCAGTAGGTCCTCCAGCCGGGTCCCGTCGACCCAATCGCGGACGAACAGGATGCGGTTCTCGTGCTGGTCCACGGCACGCGTCCGCACGATGTACTTGTGCTCGAAGTCCCGCTGCTTGAGCAGGTGACGCCGGACGACATCGGACAGTCGCCGGTCCTTGGCCACGTCCTCCGACAGCAGCCGGACGATCACACGCTCGCCCTGGGCCTCCGCTCGGCCTTCGTAGACCTCGCCGCTCTGGCCGACGCCCAGGGCGGCGACGATCGAGAAGTCGGCGGCGACCCTATCCCCGGCCGCCAGCGTCGGCCGGTAGTCCTCGAGCGTCGCTCCATCCCGTGGACACGCGCCCGTCCCGTCGTCGTGGAGACGCCCGCACCTTCGGCAGAGCCGCATGTTTCTTCTCCCGTCCCGCTCCTAGAAGAACCCGTGCAGCACCAGTCCGCCCGGGCCGGGGACCAGCGCGATCCCGGCCGCCGCCGCGCTCTCGGTGTCCGCTTCCCCTTCCGACTCGTCGTCCGCGATCACCAGGTACAACCCGACGCCGACCGCGGCGAGCCCGGCGATCCCGACGGCCAGGAGGGTGTAGCCGAGCGCATCGGTGTCGTAGAGGTCGGGGCAGCTCTCGAGCGGTCCGTCGCAGGTCGGCTCGCCGTCGATCAGGATCAGCGGCAGGCCGGCGCCCAGGCTGAGCGCCAGGGACGTTCCGGCGCCGGCCCAGAACCACCAGGGGACGTCGGCGATCCCGAACGACGACCCCGGCTCGTCGACGACCACGGGGGGCAGCGGCTCGTCCGGCTCGTCCGGCTCGGGTTCGCCGTCGTCCCCGGCGGCCGCCACGAGACTCGCCGGGGGGGCGCCGACGCCGGAGCCGAGCTCGCCCCACTTGGCGATCATCTCCTGCTCGGTGCAGAAGTCGCACGTCGCTTGCTGGTCGGAAATCGCGGTGCCGTCGAAGCTCACGAGGACGAGGTGAAGGCTGTAGCCCATGGCGGAGGCATCGATGTCCAGCCCGAGCGCCGCCTGGGCTTCGCAGCCGTTGGCGGCGGACGCGAGGGCCGCGGCGTCGGTCGTTCCGGCCGTGGGGCCGCATTCGCCGGCCGTGGCGCTCGGCAGCACGGAGTAGCCCGACCCCTGCAGGCTCGTCGTGAGCTGCTCGACGACTTCGCGGTTGACCCGCTCGGCGTCACCCGTGAGGTTCTGGACGGGCGGCAGAATCACGACGACCGGTTCCACCGCCTGCGCCGTGGGCAGCCCACCGATCAGACCAAGACACAAGGACACGACGATTCGCTTGTTCATCGTTGGTTTCCCGCCTCCCAGGCCCGTGGGATCGTCCCGCGCGGCAACGCGGCCTAGTGTACGCCGCGGGGCGGGGGCCGTCAATTCGACAGTTGGCGGACGAGGCCGTAGCTGTTCAGGAATTCAGATGTCGAGGTTGCGGACGTCCAGGGCGTTGGTTTCGATGAAGCGGCGTCGCTCTTCGACATCGTCGCCCATCAACACCGTGAAGGCGTGGTCGGCCTCGATCGGGTCGGTGGTCGACACGCGAATCATGGTGCGCGTGTCCGGGTTCATCGTGGTTTCCCAGAGCTGCTCCGGGTTCATCTCGCCCAGACCCTTGTAGCGCTGGATCTGGAGTCCCTTGCGCGCCTGTTCGGCCACCGTCTCCCACAGGCGGTCCAGGCGCGTGAGGACGACCTCACGCTCGCCGACCCGTGCCACGAACGGCGGGTCGCCGACGGCGTCGAGCCGGTCCTGGATCTGGCGCAGGGCGAGGCATTCGGGCGAATCGAAGAACTCGAACGTCAACGAGGTTCGGCGCCGGGCGCCGTTCTGCATCGTCTCGCAGGTCACGCTGTAGCAGGCGTGCTCCTCGTCCCACACCAGGTCGAACTGGATCGGCAACACATCGGGGGCCGTCTCGCGGAGGGTGGTTTCGACCTGCGCCAGCCCGTTGACCAGCACGACCTCGTCCCGCAGGCTGTCCGGTCCGATCGCCGGGACCTTCAACACCGCTTCGACGACCCGCCGGTCCATCCGCCGGTTGAGTCCGCTGAGGAACCGTTCCTGGGTCAGCACGTCCTGCACGATGTGGCGCAGCGCGGAGCCTCGGATCGGCACGCCGTCGACCAGCAGCTCGACCTCCTCGCAACCGACGTCGAGCAGGAAGCGGTCGAGCTCCTCGGCGTTCTTGAGGTAGATGTCCTTTTTTCCGCGCCGCACGCGGTACAGCGGCGGCTGGGCGATGTAGAGGTATCCCCGGTCGATGATCTCGCCCATCTGGCGGAAGAAGAAGGTCAACAGCAGTGTCCGGATGTGCGAGCCGTCGACGTCGGCATCGGTCATGATGATCACGCGATGATAGCGCAGGCGGTCGGCGGAGAAGGTCTCGCCGATGCCGCACCCCAGGGCGCTGATCAGGATGCCGATCTCGACGTTCTGCAGCATCTTGTCGGCACGCGCCTTCTCGACGTTGAGGATCTTCCCGCGTAGCGGCAGGATCGCCTGGAAGCGCCGGTCGCGCCCCTGCTTGGCGCTGCCGCCGGCCGATTCACCCTCCACGATGAACAGCTCGCTGTGCGTCGGGTCCTTCTCCTGGCAATCGGCGAGCTTGCCGGGAAGCGCCAGGCCGTCGAGCACCCCCTTGCGGGTGACCATCTCGCGGGCCTTGCGCGCCGCCTCGCGGGCCCGGGCCGCCAGCACGGCCCGCTGCACGATCCCCTTGCCGATCGCCGGGTGCCGCTCGAGATACGACCCGAGCTTCTCGTTGATCACCGTCTCGACGGCACCCTTGACCTCGTTGTTGATCAGCTTGTCCTTCGTCTGGCCCGAGAAGGACGGGTCCGGGTGCTTGATCGACACCACCGCCGTCAGGCCCTCGCGGGCGTCGTCCCCGGTGAGGGTCGTCTTGAGGTCCTTGAGGAGGTTGGCGCCCTGTCCGTAGCTGTTGAGCGTGCGGGTCAGGCCGCTGCGCAGGCCGGTGAGGTGCGTGCCGCCGTCGCGGTTGTGGATGTTGTTGGTGTAGCAGTAGACGATCTCCTGGTAGGAGTCGTTCCACTGCACCGCCACGGAGACTTCGACCCCTTCCTGGGTTCCCTCGAGCAGGATCGGCTCCGGGTGGAGCACGGCCTTGTTCCGGTTGAGGTAGGTGAGGAACTCGGCGATTCCTCCCTGGTACTCGAACCGCTCCGTCCGCGCGGCGCGCTCGTCCTGGAACTGGATCGCCACGCCCGGGTTGAGGAACGCCAGCTCGCGCAGGCGCTGGGCCAGAACGTCCGCGGTCATGGTGATCGAGGTGAATACCTTCCGGTCGGGCCGGAAGGTCACTTTCGTCCCGGTGCGCTTGGAAGGCCCGAGGGGCCGCAGCGAGGCCTGCGGCTCGCCCTTGCGGTATTCCTGATGCCAGACCTTGCCGTCCCGACGGATCTCGAGCTTCAGGTACTCGGACAGGGCGTTGACCACGGAGACGCCCACGCCGTGAAGTCCGCCGGACACCTTGTACACGCTGCGGTCGAACTTGCCGCCGGCGTGCAGCACGGTCATCACGACTTCCGCGGCGCTGCGGCCTTCCTCCGCATGAATGGCGACCGGAATGCCCCGGCCGTTGTCTTCCACGGTCACGCTTTCATCGAGGTGAATCACGACGGTGATCTCGGAGCAGTGTCCGGCGAGGTGCTCGTCGACCGCGTTGTCGAGGACTTCGAAGACCATCTGGTGCAGGCCGCTGCCGTCCTGCACGTTGCCGATGTACATCCCGGGACGCTTGCGGACCGCTTCCAGTCCCTTGAGCACTTCGATCTGGTCCGCTCCGTACTCGCCCGACCCGTCCGTGGGATGGTCTTTCCGCTTGTCGGTTGCTGCGGCCGCCTCCTCGGATGGTCCGGTGGCGTCCCTGTCGTTTCCGTCGTCGGCCATGTACCTGCCTCTGGCCCGCGAGCTGCGCGAGCGGGAATCGATCAGATGCGGATCGGCATCACGACGGCGAGGAGGCGCTCGTCGTTCTCCTCGCGGACGACGCAGCCGTCCAGCGATCCGCCGAGATTCAACTGGACGTTCTCGCCGGTAATCACGTCCAGGATATCGAGCAGATATCGTGCGTTGAACCCGATGTCGATGGCCTCGCCCTCGTACTGGATGTCGATGTCCTCCTCGCCGATGCCGATGTCCGGATTGTCCGAGGAGATCTTCATCTTGCCGGATTCGATCCGCAGTCGGGTCGTCGGCGTCCGGCTGGGCGAGATGCTCGAGATGCGACGCAGGGCGGAGGCGAACACCTCGCGACCGATGCCGACGAACTTCTTGTTGTCGCGAGGAATCACTTGCCGATAGGGCGGGAAGGTCGCGTCGACCAGCTTGATCGCCAGCCGTACGTTCTGCAGGACCTGGTCCGCGGACCCACTTCCCTGCTTCGGCGGCGGAGGCACGTCGAAGAACACATACGGGTTCTCGAAGACCACCTGGAGGTCGCCGTGAACGCCGTCGATCACTTTGCGCAATTCTGCGAGGCCGCGAGCCGGGATCAGGACGTCGTGACGGTAGAAGCGCTTGTCGACGTCCACCGTCTCCTCGAAACAGGTCATCCGATGGCCATCGGTGGTCACCATCCGCAGGACCTTCCCGTCTCCCTGGAACAACGCACTGTTCAGGTGCAGCCGCGTTTCATCCGGCGAGATCGAGAAGATCGTGCGTTCGATGAGATGACGCAGTGTCTCGGCGGGAATGACGACGGAGCTGCCACCTTCCGCGCCGCGCTTCCCGGGCTGCGGCAGGTCCGGATACCCCTCGGCCGACGCCCCCACGATTCGGAAATGGATGCGTCCGCTCCTCACATGCACCCAGTACTGCTCGTCGATATCCAACTCGATCTGACCCGGAGGGAAGTTCCGGAGGATCTCGAAGAGCGTTCGCGCCCCCACCGCCACGACGCCTCCCTCCTTCACCTCGGCCGGCATCACCATCTCCAGACCGATCTGGAGATTGGTGGCGGAGATCCTCGCGGAGGTCGCATCCTTCGCTTCCAGGAGGAAGCTCGAGAGGATTTGCAGCGAGGTCCTACGCTCGGCGACCGCCTGAACTCGCTGCACTCCGTACAACAGGGTATCCCGATGCACTCTCAGCTTCATCTTGGACTACTCCCGTGCCGTCCGACCGAACGGACTCCGGCTCTCGCCTTCATACCGGAAGGATAGGGAAAAAGCTAGTCCATAACAATTCATCTTCTGGGGAGGGGGAGGGGTGGAACAACCAGCGGAGACTGCGGAAGAAATGGAGGAAATCGAGTGGAGCAGGCTGTGGAGCGCGGTGGGTACGAGTTGTGGACGCAGGAGGGAAGGAGTAGGCGACGGGTCGTTTGGCCACCGGATGGGGGTACCGAAACCGGCGGGGAGTACCCACGTTCTCCCCAACGGTAGCCCAACCGAGGTCAAGGTGTTCATGGGAGCCCCAGCTGTCGACGAAGATTGACGACGATGTTGCGGGTGGCCGCATCGCGCTCGAGCAGGGCGGTGACCCGTCGACAGGCCGACATCACGGTCGTGTGATCGCGGTTGCCGAAGCGCTCGCCGATGGTCGGAAGCGGGAGGCGCAAGGCGTCTCGAGCGAGGAACATCGCGATGTGGCGCGGGAGAGTGACGGAATGCCGTCGACTCGGCCCGCGCAGGTCGCTCAGGTGGATCCCGAACAGACTGCACACGGCCCGTTGAAGCTCCTCGATCGTGCAGGAAACCGGCGCCGCAGGCAGGAGGACGTTGAGGACCTCCTGGGCCAGGGTCAGGTCGATGGGCCGATTGGAGACCTCGGCCTGGGCCGCCAGGCGGCCCAGGACTCCCTGGAGCTCGCGAACGCTGCCAGTGACCTTGAGCGCGATCAGCTGGGCGACGTCGTCCGGAACGTGAAGCCCTTCATCTTCGGCCTTGCGACGAAGGATGGCCACGCGGGTCTCGAACTCCGGCGGGTCGATGTTGACCAGCAGACCCCAGAGGAAGCGCGTGCGCAGGCGCTCCTCGAGATCCGGGATCTCCTTCGGCCACTGATCGCTGGTCATGACGATGGGAACGTGGCGGTCGTAGAGCGCGTTGAAGATGTGGAAGAAGCGTTCCTGGGTGCCGTCCTTGCCCCGAAGGACGTGCACGTCGTCGAGCAGCAGGAGGTCGCATTCCTCGCGATACTTGCGGTCGAACGCCTCGAGACCACCGGAGCGAACGGCGTGAACGAACTCCTCGACGAAGCGCTGGGTCGGCAGGTAGAAGACGCGGCAACCCGGGCGGCGAGCCGCGACGGTATTGGCGACCGCGGAGAGCAGATGCGTCTTGCCGAGACCGGACGGTGCGTAGATGTAGAGCGGGTGGGTCGCATCGCCCAGACGCTCGCCGATGGATCGAGCGGCCTCGCAGGCCAGCTGGTTCGAGGGTCCGATGACGTAGCGATCGAAGGTGTAGCGGGGGTGCAAGGTCTGCGGGGCGCCGGTGACCTGGGCGGGACGTGGCGGCGGCGGGGGCGGCGGGACCGCGTTCGGCGGCGCCTCGGCAAGATGCAGCTCGATCTGGACCGGCTCGCCGAGCTGGCGCGCGAGCAAGGCGCGGAGACGCTCGACGTAGCGCTCGCGGATCCACTCGCGACAGAACTCGTTCAACACTTCCACGTGGACCAGGCCGTCCTCGATGCGCAGCAGCCGAGCCTGGCTCAGCCACATGTCGAGGTTGCCGCCCTCGCTGTCGGCCTCGATGCTGCGCAACGTCTCGGACCAGATGTCTTGTTCGTTGACCGTAGGCATCCTCGTGCTCAGAGCAACCATGTCCCTTCCTTCCGCCTCGCGAGAGACGGTACGACCTGTCGCGCGACCGAAGTGCGGCCTCGTCGCCTGTCCCGATGCGACGAGGGCCGAAGTTACGAAGGTGCGCGCGGTCGCACAAGCGTCCGCGTGCGACACCAGGGGCAACCGTCGGAAACCTCAAGTTTGTAGGGCCGTGATGCTGGGGAAAGCCTGGGGAGAGAAAGCGCACGAACGGGGTTGTAGATTAACCAACCGCCCGGAAGAAGGAGGGAAGCGTGGGACGCC
>CAZMRP010000231.1:0-7713 GCA_964568275.1 uncultured Myxococcales bacterium | reverse complement strand
CCAGGGGGGTCAATGCTCGTGAACAAGGGGGGGTCAATGGTCGTGAAAACCGGCAGTCCATCCCCCTCAGGTTTCAGGAGTTGGTCGGCAACACATGGCAGCGCTGGGCGCTGAGGTACCCCGAGTACCACGGTGTCCTGTGCGGCAAGAGCAATCCCGACGCATCGTTCGGGCTGAACCCGAACGATCTGGTGGTGGCAGATGCCCGCTTGGGCACGGGCCGCGCACAAGGACTGCGATTCGCGCGGCGGCTCGTCCAAGAGCTTCTGCAGCCTCGGCTGATCCTGACGTTGGGCAGAGTAGCCACCCACGAACTCGGCCTCTGCGAACAATGGAAGACCGTCCGAGCAAAGCAGCGCGACCACGTGCGCATCGCACCTGCTGATGTCTTGGCTGGGCTGCCCAGAGGAGATGCTCAGGTCGTCATCTCTCCCTTTCCGTGGGGAAACAACGCCAGGGACCGTAAGGGTCTCCACTTCCTGGCGGCCGTGGAGGCGTGTCGAGAATCGCTCTCGCATCGTTGTGCGGTCGGCTGATCGCCCTCGTGCATGGCGGCCTCGCGTGGCGCCCGCGGCGAGGATGAGCTGTCCGTTCCCAAGACCTGTCGCCCCTACCACGCCCCCGTCAACTCCTGACACCCCGGCATGCTGTAATCGGGATCGACGTCCAACGCGGCCCGGGATGTGGCACGATGGGGTCACCCGAAGGCGTCAGGTAGACGGTGGATGGAACGTCCGAAGACCGATCGGTCGGACTCGACGAGGTGGGGAGTACGATGACGAACCAACGCGAATGGCTGCACGAGATCCGCGAGGCGGTTCAAGACGGAGAACCTACGCTCGTCGTCTGCCGCACCAGCGCGACGGTTCGAGCGGTCTACCGCGCGCTCACCGGCGGTGTCGCGGACCGGCAAGACCGCGGATGGGTCGGACTCCAGGTCGCCACCCTCAACGGACTGGTCGCCGCCGCCGCACCCCACGTCCTCGCACCCGAAGCGGCGGATGCCGACGAACCCGAACTGCCCAAGGGACATCCCTGGGCGAAGCGCCTGGCCGACCGACCAGGACTCCGCCGCCTCCTCCGCCACCACGTCGCCCGCGGCCACCGGCTCGCCGCCTCCGGCCACAAACCCAAAGGCTGGCGCAAGGAACTGGCCGAGCTGCTCGACGCGGATTGGGGCAAGCCCGACGAAGTCGCGGGCATCTCTCGCCTGCTGGAACGCTCCGCACCCAGGGGCACCCGGTTCGCCGTCGGCTTCGCCGACGCACCACTCACCTTCGGAGGCCGAGTCTCCGCCGTCGAACGCCGACTGCTCGAACACCTGGGCTGCAGATCCGTCGACAGCGGCCGACTGCCGGCGGCGGACCCGACCGCGGGCGAGACGATTCCCGCGATGCGAGTCCACGACGTCGCCGCCGAGGCCCGCCTCGCGGCGCTCCAGGCGCTCGAAGCCGGCGAACAGGACGTTCTGATCCTCGTGCCCGATGACGACTCGGGGCACCGGGTTCGAGCCGCCCTCCAGCGCAACGGCATCCTCGCCGCCGCCGACGGCTCGGTCCCCCTGCGCAATCACGCCCTCGCTGCGATTCTCCGACCGCTCGTGGCTATCTTCGCGTCGGGCGGCCAGTTGCCGCTCGACGTTGCCGACCTGCGACGCCTCGTCACCGACCCGGTCCTTTCCCGGACACCGCCGTCCAACGCCGACTACATGCCGGTACCGGACCTCGACGAGCAGCGTGCGTCACCGCGACACCTTCACGACCTTCTCGGCGAGTGCCGTCGCACCCGCGCCACCTTGGCCGACTGGCTCACGGCGGTTGGCGTCGTCGTGAAACGCCACGAGGCGGACCTCAAGCGTGCCGACGCCGATCGTGCCGAAGGGCACCGCCGACGGCTCGCCTCGGCCCGCGTCCTCCAGGCCGTGCTGCGAGTCCTCGTGAAGCGGGTTGGCGCAGGACAACGCCTCGGCGACCTGGCTCGTTGCGTACAGGACCTCGGCCTGGCCGACCCGACCGACCGCCTCGGACACGCCATCATCCGCGCGTTGCGCGACGCCGGCTACCGGCCCGCGTCGCCCGACACCTACGACGACGCCCTCGCCTCGGGTGTCGGCAGCGGTCGCGTCGACGACGGCGTCCAGATTCTCGCCTACGGCGACTACGATGGACGCCCGAGCGGCCGGCTCGTCCTGACCGGCGTCCACAACAAGGGGTTGGCCGCGGCACCGGAGCGCGACCCGTTCCTGCGCGACCAGGATCTGCAGGCGCTCGGACTGCCGGTTCCGGCCGAAGCGGTCCGCGAACGTCTGCTGCTGGCCCGCTGGGCGGCGTCACGGGCCGGCTCCGCGATCGCCGTCGTCGCCGAGACCGACGCGTCCGGCCGCCGGGTGGCAGCCCCGGTCGGCCTCCCGCTCCGTTTCGCACAGGAAGCCCCGGTCGGCGGAGCCTACGGATACGACTGCCGCCTGCCCGAGGCAACGGATCGGGCGGCGTTTGCCGAAAGCGCGAAGCCGGGCGACCCGATCGCGCTGCAGCTCGACGCCGAGTGGGCACGCAGCGGCGCCACGTTCGAAGGCCAACCGCCGCGACCTCCGGTCGAGCTCGGCAACCAGAGCACGATCTCGGACCATCTGCTGCGCGACCTCCCCTGCCTGCCGGAGCGCATTCGGCCGTGGGTTGGCGCCTCCGGGCCGCATCCCGAGACGAAGACCGGGCTGCCGCCGAAGTTCGCGCTGTCGGCGACGCGCCTGACGGCGTTCATGCAGTGCCCATACCGCGCCTTCGCGCAATCCGTCCTGCGCCTGGAGAAGCGCGAGGACGTCGAAGAGGAACTCGACGCCCGCGAGGTTGGCAGCGCGCTGCACGACGCCATCGAGGAGGTGCTCCTCGGGCAGCAACTCGCGGTGCCCGAGGCGAAGCTCGACACAGCCCGACGCAGCTTGGTGAAGCAACTGGAGAAGGCCACGATCGATGCGGTCAAGGCGGCGGCGAAGGAACGGTTGGCGGGCACCGAGCACGAATCGCTCGGCGTGGCCCGTGCGGGGATGACCGACCGGTGGAACGGCCAGTGGCGGCGCTACGTGGTCCGGCTGCTGATGCCGCTGGAAGCTCTGAACTCGGACACCAGGAAGTCGCGGCTGGTCGAGACCGGTGTGTCCGCGCTGGTCGAGGCCACGGCGGACGTGATCGCGGCCGGGCAGATGGCGAAGGGCCCGCGGAAGGAGCTGGCGAGCGGCATCACCCATGCCGTGCTGGCCTGTGGCGGCGACGCGACAGCGCTGGAGAAGTGCCTCGGCGCGTACGCGGCCGCACAGAATCCGAAGAACTCGAAGATCCTGACCGCCGCGTTGGCCAGGGCCGATTCGAAGAAGGCAATCAAGAAGCTGTCCGAGGCTGCAGGCGAAGCGTTCGGCTGCGTGGAGTGCAACCCAGACGGCGACCTGCAGGTCGTGAAGTGCGAGCACGACCTGTCGGGCGACACGGGCGCGTCGAAGACGAACCGGCCGTTCGAGCTGAAGCTCGGGAGCGCTTCGATTCCGGTCCACGGCCGCATCGACGCCGTCGTCTTGCGCGCGGGAGACGACAAGCCCAAGACCTCCCGGTACCGCGTGATCGACTTCAAGACCGGCAAGTGGGTTCCGAAACCGGTGCAGGTCCATCCGAGCCTGATCCAGCCGCAGCTTCCGTTCTACGCCCTGGCGCTCACCGCGGCAGGGCCGGTCCGGAAGGAGGACCGTGCCCCCGTCGTCGTCGAGTGGATCGGCTACCGCGCGCCGCGAGCGTCGGATGACACCGAGCTGCCATGGAGCGACGAGATGGCGAGCCAGACCGCGAAGGTGTTCGGCGAGGCGCTCGACCGCGCTCGCGCCGGGTTCTACCCGCTCGTGCCGCACGACGAAGCCTGTCCGCTGAAGAAGTTCAAGGGCGCGTTCTGCGACTACCAGGAGATCTGCCGGTTGCGAGCGGCGTTCGGTAGCGGCGCAGTCGACGAGTCGGAGCAGGAGGTGTCGCCATGAGCCGCCTCGCGCCGACCGACCCGAAGGTCCGTGTCGTCACCGCTCCCGCCGGCTCGGGGAAGACGACCGTGCTGCTGCAGCGGTACCTCGATCTGCTCAAGCACGACGTTCCGGCGCACAGGATCGTCGCCATCACCTTCACCCGCAAGGCCGCCGCAGAGATGGTCGAGCGCCTCGCGGTGCTGCTCGACGCCGCCGCCGGGCGATCGAAGCTCGACAAGAAGCAGCAGGAGCTCTACGGCGAGTTCCTGCCGAGCCGGAAGACGGCGGACGAGGCACTGCGTCAACTGGACGCCCTCCCCGTCTGCACCGTGGACGCCTTCGTGCTCTCGCTGCTGCGCGAGTTCGCGCTCGACGCGCACTTCGTCCTGCGGGATGGCACGAAGCTCTGGATCGATGGTCCCGTCGATGTGTCGGGTGACACGTCGGCTGCGTGGCAGCAGGCAGCGCGAGAGGCGCTGGAGAAACTCGGCCCCGGGGCCCGGGTTCTGCTGCGGCATCTGACGATGGGACAGGCGATCGAGGACCTCGCGGACTTGGCGACGACGCAGGTCCCGGGGCTCTGGCAGTCACCGAAGGGCGCGAAGAAGCCGGCGGCGGCGAGAACGGCGGGGGAGCTGTTCGACCTCCTTGGCGCCCAGCTTGCCGGGAAGCTGAAGACGACCGACCAGGGCCTCCTCGACCTGCTGTGCTTCCGAACGCGTGACCCCGACCTGAACGGTCCTGCCACGGCGTGGCTCCAGAAGCCGAAGGGGCCACCACCCGCCGAGGCACTGCACTGTCTGGCGAAGCTGAAGCGCAAGGACGAACCGGGGCTCTGCGACGGCCGCAACAAGGCGCTCGCCGCGGCCTTGGGAGCATTCGGCCTGCACGACCTGGACTCCGACGACTTGGCCTGGGACAGGTGGCGCGACAAGGAGTGGATGGGCCCGTGGTTCGGCGGCGGGAACCTCGACCTTCCCGCCGAGGTGCAGCTCGCGTTTGCGGGACTGGTGCCGCAGGTGCGAGACGGCGCCCTTCGTCTCCTCGCACGCGACGGACGCTTCACGCACGACCTGCTGCTGACGGCCGCGACGACGCTCTGCGCCGACGACCCGCCGGCCGAGCTGCAGCAGCGATTCGACGCGCTGCTCGTGGACGAGTTGCAGGACACCAATCCGGCGCAGCTCGCGTTCCACCGGGCATTCGAGGGGATGCGCTCGGACGCCAAGGGGATCCGCGCCTTCTACGTCGGCGACGCTCGACAATCGATCTACAGGTTCCGCGGCGCCGACCCGTACGGCTGGCAATCGCTGGTCGCCGAAGCCGTGGCGGGCAAGAGCTGGACCTGGCTCAAGACCAACTATCGCTCTTCGAAGCAGCTGGTCGAGGCGCAGAAGACGGCGTTCGGACACCTGGTCGATGAAGGGGAGACCGGGGTCGAGGCGCTCTCGGACGTGGAGGCGCCGGACAGGGCCGCAGCCGGCGCGCTGTCGAGCGCGAAGTACCCGGCACCTGTCGTGGTGATCGACTCGGGCGAGGAGCAACCGGACGACCTCGCGCTGCTGGTCTTCGCCGAGCGGGTGAAGGAGCAGTGGGAGGTGGCGCCGGGACAGACGGCGGCGGTCCTGGTGCGGGCGTGGCACGTGGGTGCCAAGGCGGTGAAGCTGTTGCGAGGACTGGGTGTGCCGGCGCAGCTCACCGGCGACAAGGCGCTGCTCACGTCGCGCGTCGCGACCGACCTGCGGTTGTTCCTCCGGGCGCTGGTGGATCTGACGGACGACATCGCCCTGGCGGGGATGCTGAAGCACCCGTCGGTCGGGCTGTCGGACCGCGGCCTGATGCTGCTGCGCGCGAGCGGCGGGTTCGGGCGCATCTTCGTGCCGGACGTCGAGCTGCCCGCGTTGGACGACGGCGACCGAGCGCGCATCGAAACCGTCTTGCCGATCATGCGTGACGCTCGCCGACGGCTTGGGCGGGAACCGACCGCGGACGTGCTGGAGTGGCTCGCCGGCCAGCTCGAATGGCGGCCGGTCGTGGCAGCCGGCCCGGAGTCCGAGGACGGCACCGGCTTCGCACAGCTGGAGATCCTGCTCGACGTGGTTCGCGGGCTGGAGTCCGAGGGCGTCAATCCGCAGGGCGTGATCGATGGCCTCGTGTCCATCGACGAGGCGTCCAGCGACTTGCCGGTCGTGCGCCTGCACGGCGGAGCGGGGGTCGTGACGGTCACGACGTACTTCGGAGCCAAGGGGCTGGAGTTCGACCACGTCGCGTTGTGCCAGGTGGACAAGGAAGGGGCCGGCGGGGTCAGCACCGGCAACGCGTGGCTGCTGGCGTTGCCGAGGGGCCAGGCGGTCTTCAGCGCGCGGGTCGACCCCGGAGGCGGCTTGGAGCCGAAGACGGATCCGCTCGGGGCGCTGGGCACGGCGCTGTGCAAGAGAGAAAGCCGCGAGGAGGGGTTCAGGCTGTTCTACGTCGGTTTCACCAGGGCCAAGCGCAGCGTGACGTTCGGGCTGGACTCGGGCTCGGGCAAGGGCGAGTCGGTGACGGACGTCCTGAGGAAGGTCTTCATCGAGCAGTCGCGCCTTGGAAGCGCCGTGCGGGTGGTGCCGGCCGACCAGGTGCCGCGACAGCCGACGGTACTGCGGCTGCGGAAGCCGCTGGGACGCGTCGCTCCACCGGTTGCCCGGTGGGTGGAGCCCCGAGGCTTGGTGATGGCGCGAGCGACCGGCGCCGAGGAAGCCGGTCTGCCGGCGAAGGAGATCGAGAAGCAGTACCGCGAGCGAGCGAAGGTCGTCGTGGGGAAGCCCGGGCCGGCACGACCTGTTCTCAAGGCGTACGCCGACGTCTCGGCGGCGACGTGGGGTGAGGTGGTCCACGGCTGGATGGAGCGGTGGGGGCTGGTCGTCGAGCCGACGGTGGAAGCCGCGGCGGCGTACTTGAAGGAGGACTGGTCGGCGGAGGAGCCGACGCTGGCGAAGTGGCTGGTGGGCGCAGGGTTGGCGGTACGGGATGGGCTGGATGGATTCGCAGAATTGCTGGAGGGACAACTCCACTTCGAACGGCCGGTGTTGGGCAAGGCGGGCCAGTACCTCTGGACGGGGCGGCCGGACCTGGTGGTCGAGTTCCCGAACCGGGAGGTGATCGTGGTCGACTTCAAGGCGGGCGACAAGTTCGCGACGGCGGACGACATCCCCGACTTCCGTCAGTACGCCGTGCAGCTCGAGACCTACCGCCGCATCCTCAAGTCCGCAGGCTACGACGTCATCCAGGTCGGCCTGGTCTACGTCACGGGACCGAGTTGGGTGCGAATCAAGGTGTAGCTCGAGACTGCCTACCAGCCGGGGTCGGTGTCCGCCTCGGCCAAGATCGAGTCCCAGTCCTGGTTGGCGCCGACGGCGAGCCATACAAGTTGGCAGTTGGCATTGAGTGCTACGGTCAGCCGGACATGACGGGACATCGACGGACGTCGTCCGAGCGGGTCGGTCGGACGAAGTACCCGGAACGTCGCGATCGCGAGCCGCAGCCGGACCTGTCCGGACACAACCGGACGTAACCACAGATGAATTCGACTCCCGGCGCCTCCACCCTCGACACGCCAGAGCTGGCCGCTGGCGCGTCCCGCTCTGGGCGTGCTCAGGGTGCCTGCGGCACCCTCCGACAGGGCGTGGAGAAGGGTGCCCTAGTATGGAACGGCCCGCCGTCAAGACCCCGGGCGT
>CAZMRP010000230.1:0-7762 GCA_964568275.1 uncultured Myxococcales bacterium | reverse complement strand
CGTCCTCGAGAAGCTCGGCGACCCGCCGCGGGCCTTCGAACACTACCGCGCGGCGCTCGAGGCGAATCCCGCCCACGAACCGACGATCGAGCGGCTCGAACGGTTGTTGCGCGAGGGCGACCACCGGGCCGAGGCGGCCGTGGTGCTGGAGGAGGTCTACCGGCGGCGGATGGAGCTGCAGAAGCTCGTGGAGGTGCTGCTGGTACGGCACGAGCTCCAGGAGCTGCCCGACGACCGCAAGCAGACCCTGCGGCAGGTGGGCCAGCTCTACGAGGAGCAGCTGGAGAACCTGGACCAGGCGTTCGTGATCTACGGCCGGCTGTTCCGCGAGGACATCGAAGATGCCGACAGTCGAGAGCTGGTCGAGCGACTGGCGGGGGTGATGTCGGCCTGGCCGCGGCTGGCCGACCTGTACGAGGCCATCCTCAAGGACGCGGACGTCGATACCCAGGCCACGGCGGCCCTGGCGTTCCGACTGGGCGAGGTGGCCGAGGAGCGGCTGCGCGACTTCCCGCGGGCCCGCGAGGCCTACCGGCGGGCCCACGCCTTCGAGCCCGCCAACCAGCAGGCGATGGGGGCGTTGGAACGCGTGTTCGCCGCCACCGAGGACTGGGCGGCGCTGCTCGAGCTGCTGCGCCAGGTCGCCGACGGGACCTACGACCCGGCGGCGCGCAAGGCGCTGCTGTTCCGCATGGCGTCGATCCTCGAGGAGAAGCGGGAAGACCGGGCCCAGGCCATCGAGGTCTACGTCGAGGTGCTCGACGTGGACCCGACGGACGCGCAGGCGATCGCCGCGCTCGATCGGCTGTACTACTACGAGAAGCGCTGGAACGATCTGGCGGACCTGCTGCTGCGCCAGATCGAGCAGTCCGCGGACGAGCGCTCCGGCAACGGGTTGCGCTACCGCCTGGCGGCCCTGTACCAGGAGCAGCTGGCGGACGTGGAGCGCGCGGTGTCGACGCTCGAGGAGATCCTGCGCCTCGACCCGGCCTTCCGCGAGGCGATCGCGGCGATGGAGTCGCTGCTGGCCGACCCCGACCAGCGCTTCCGCGTCGCCCAGTCCCTGGTCCCGGTGTACCAGCAGCTCGACGACTGGGAAAGCCTGGTCCAGGTCTACCAGGTCGAGCTCGAGGCGCTGCAGGATCCGACCGAGCGGATCATGCGCTGGCTGGAGATCGCGCGGCTGTACGAAGCCAAGGGCAACGACCCGCGCAGCGCCTTCCGGGCCTACGCCGCGGCGTTCGCCGAGGACCCCAGCGACCAGGGCGTGCTGGAACAGCTGCAGCGCCTGGCCGCGGCCCTGGGCGGCTGGGCCGAGCTGGTGGCGGCGCTCGAGGCCGGCCTGCAGAAGCTCGACGACGGCGTGATGAAGGCGGACCTGCTGCGCCAGATCGCCCGCACGCTGGACCGGCGCCTCGGCGACTTCCGCGGTGCGGTCACGGCCTACGAGCGTCTGCTCAAGCTCGAGCCGGCCGACCTCGAGGCCGTCGACGGGCTCGATGCCCTGTTGACGCTGCTCGCCGAGTGGAATCGCCTGATCGAGGTGCTGGACCTGCGCGCCGACATGGTCGGCGACCCGGGGCAGCAGAAGGCGGTGCGGCAGCGCCAGGGCGAGATCTGCGAGGAACAGCTCGGGCGCCTGGACGACGCCATCGAGTTCTATCGCAAGGCGCTCGACCTGGAAGAAACCAACCTCGACCTCTACGAGTCGATCGCCGGGTTGTTCGAGCGCCGCGAACGCTGGGCCGAGCTGGTCGAGCTCCTGGAGCGCAAGCTGACGGTGCTGACCGATCCGGCCGGACGCCGCGAGACCCTCGCCCGCATGGCGCGCACGCAGCGCGAGCGGCTGCAGAACAACGCCGCGGCCGTCCAGAGCTGGCGCTCGCTGCTCGAGGAAGTCCCCGCCGACCGCGAGGCCCTGGACGCCCTGGACGGGCTGCTGGAGGCCGACGAAGCCTGGTACGACCTGGTCGAGGTGCTGCAGCGCAAGCTCGACGCGGCCGCCGACGACGCGGAGCGACTGGCGCTGCGGCTGCGGCTGGGCCGCATCGCCCGGGAACGGATCGAGGACCAGGTCGCGGCGATCGAGCACTTCGAGCGGGCGCTGGCCCTCGCGCCGGACACCGCCGATGCCGTGACCGCGTTGCGGGCCATCGCGGAGGACGAGGAACACCGTTTCCGCGTGTTCGAGATCCTCGAACCCGCCCTGCGGCACCGCGGCCGCTGGGAGGACCTGCTGGAACTGCGCGAGCTGCGGCTGAAGGCGATCGAGGACCCGGTGGCACGGGTCGAGGAGCTGGCGGCGATCGCCGACCTGCTCGAACGCGCGCTCGGCCGGCCGGCCGAGGCCTTCGAGGCGCAGCTGCGGGCGGTGCGGGAAGAGGCGCCCTCGGCCGCGGCCATCGAGGCCGCCCAGCGCCTGGCCGTGCAGTTGGGGAAGTGGGGCGAGCTGTACGAGGCGCTCGGGGTGAAGGCCAAGGCCACCAGCGACGCGCAGGCCGGCGGGGCGCTGTGGATGCTCGCCGGCGCCATCGCCGAGTCGCAGCTCGACGACGTCGAGCGGGCGGTGGCCGCGTACCGCGCGGCGCTCGAGACGGGCGTTGCCGAGGCCGAGTCGTTGGAAGCGCTGGACCGGCTGTACATGCGGCTCGAGCGCTGGGACGAGCTGGTCGATGTCCTGGAGCGGAAGCTGGCGGCGGCGTTCGAGCCGGGCGAGCAGAGCCGCATCGAGCTGCGCATCGGACGGCTGCGGCTGGAACGCTACCGCGACGTCGGCGCGACGCTCACCGCCATGCGGTCCGTGCTCGAGCGGACCCCGGACGACGTCGAGGCGACGCAGCTGCTGGAATCGCTGTGGGAGCGGACCGAACACCTGCCCGTGCTGCTCGAGATTCTCGGACCGGTGTACCGCGCCCGCGGCGAGTACCGCAGCCTGCTCCAGCTGATGGAGCTGCGGGTCCAGGAGATGACGGACGGCGGCGAGCGCGTGGCGATGCTGCGCGAGATGGCCGAACTGGCGGAGGAACAGCTGCACGACCCGAGCCGGGCCTTCGATTGCCTGGCGCGGGCCTTCGAGACGCGGCCCGAGGAGAGCGGACTGCTGGAGGACGTGGAGCGGCTGGGCGAGGTGCTGGGGGCGTTCCCGCAGCTGATCGCGCTGGGGGCCAAGGCCGCCGAGCAGCTCGACGACGCGTCCGGGAAGGTCGCGCTGCAGCTGCGCTGCGCCCGCTGGGCCTCGCGCACCGGCGACGACGCGCGGGCCGTCGAGTTCCATCGGGCGGTGCTGGCCGTGGAGCCCGAGCACGAGGAGGCGTTGCGCGAGCTGCAGGAGCTGCTGGAGCGCCTCGGTCGGCACGCCGAGCTGGCCGACGTCCTCGAGCGGCGGGCGGCGGTGGTCTACGACCTGATGGAGAAGAAGCGCCTGTACCGCGGGCTCGCCCGGCTGGCCGTGGAGCGGCTCGGCGACCCGAAGCGCGCCGCCGCCGCCTTCGACCTGCTGCTCGAGCAGGACGAGTCGGACCTCGAGGCGCTGGACGCGGTGATCGCGCTGCGCGAACGGCTCGAGGACTGGCCGACCCTGGCCGAGCTGCTCGCGCGGCGGCTGCAGGCGACCGTGGAGCCGGCCCCGGCCAACGCCCTGCGCAAGCGCCTCGGCGCTCTGCTCCTCGGACCGCTCGACCGCGCCGAGGAGGGCCTGGCGGCGCTCAAGGAGATCCTCGACTACGAACCGGAGGACGCCGAGGCGATCGGGGCCCTCGAGGGCTACTACACGCAGCACGAACGGTGGAACGACCTGCGCGACCTGGTGCGCGATCGGCTGGACCGCAGCTCGCAGCCCGCGGCCCGGCTGGCGCTCCTCGAACGGCTCTCCGAGCTGTCCGAGACGCGCCTCGAGGCGCTCGAGGAGTCGCTGGACTTCGCGCTGCAGATGCTCGACGTCGAGCGCACGCACGGGCCGGCCCGGGCGCGGGTCGAGCGGCTGATGGGGCTGCTCAAGCGCTGGGACGACCTGGCGATGCACTTCGAGACCTGGGTCCGGGAGGCCGAGGGACGCGATCCGGCCGAGGAGCTGCGGCTGCTGGTGAAGATCGGCGAGATCCGCGAGCGGGAGATGGACGACCCGGACGGCGCGGTGGAGTACTTCGAGAAGGTGCTGGCGCGCGAGCCGAACCACACGCTGGCCCTGGCGGCGCTGGCGCGGATCCACGAGCGGAAGGGCGACTGGGCGAAGTGCGTGGAGGTGCTGGAACGCGCCGTGGCGAGCGGCGGGCCGCCGGCCGACGTCGCCGAGGCGCTGGTGCGGCTCGGCAAGGTGAAGGAGGAGCGGCTCAAGGACGTGCCCGGCGCGCTGCTCAACTACCAGCAGGCGGTCCAGGCCAACCCGGAGAACAAGGGCGCGGTCGACGCCGTGCTGGCGTTGGCCAAGCAGGCGGCCGAATGGCCGACCTGGGCGGCCTACGCCGAGTACGCCCTGCGCTTCGTCACCGACGACAAGGACAAGGTGGCCCCGCTGCTCGAGGTCGCCGGCGTGCACGCCGACAAGCTCGGCGACCGCGCCAAGGCGCTGCAGCTGGTGGAGGCCGTGCGGACGATCGCGCCGGACGACCGGAACGTGCTGATCAAGCTGTGCGATCTGCTGACACAGGAGGGGCGGACCGACGAGGCGATCCCGATCCTGGAGCAGCTCGTGGCGGGCGACGAGGGCGGCGGCAAGCGGCGCGGCAAGGAGACGGCGGTCTACCTCGAGCGGCTCGCGGCGGCGCTCGAGGCCAAGGGCGACCGGGCCGGCGCCCGCGCGCGGCTCGAGGAGGCCGCCCGGATCGACGTCACCAACGTCGTCGTCGCCTACCGCCTCGGCCTGCTGTACCAGCAGGAGGGGGACATCGAACGGTCGATGCAGAAGCTGCGACCGCTGCTGCTGCAGAAGATCGAGCCGGCGAGCGGCATCGACAAGGCCGACGTCTACTTCCACCTGGCCGAGATGCACGTGGGCAAGAACGAGAAGCCGAAGGCGCTGTCGATGGTCGAGCGGGGCCTGCAGGCCAACCCGGACCACGGGGGCTGCAAGGCGCTCAAGGAGCAGTTGAAGTAGGAGCCGCGCCGGCCGTCGCGGGCGGTTGCCGCGAACGTGCCGGGGCTCCCGAACCGGGCCCGCGGGCGGAGACGTCCCGGCGGGACGCGAGCGGAAGGAGTCGGCGATGCAGGGAAGGGAAGTCTTCGTCGTGTCGGCCGTGCGGACGGCCGTCGGCAGTTTCCTCGGCGTGTTCAAGGACGTCCCCGCGGTGCGGCTCGGCGCCACGGCGATCCAGGCGGCGGTCAAGCGCGCGGCGGTCGATCCGAAGCTGGTCGAAGAGGTCTACATGGGCTGCGTGCTCACCGGCGGGCTCGGCCAGGCGCCGGCACGGCAGGCCTCGATCCACGGCGGGCTCGATGTCTCGACTCCCTGCACCACGATCGGCAAGGTCTGCGGCTCGGGCCTGCAGGCCGTGGTCCTCGGCGCCAAGGCCGTGGCGCTCGGCGACTGCGAGCTGGTGGTCGCCGGCGGGATGGAGAGCATGACCCAGGCCCCCTACGTGCTGTCCAAGGCGCGCCAGGGTTACCGCATGGGCAAGGACTCGATCATCGACTCGATGGTCAACGACGGCCTGTGGGACGCCTACGGCGACAAGCACATGGGAATGTGCGCCGAGCTGTGCGCGCAGAAGTACAAGTACACCCGCGAGCTGCAGGACGACTTCGCGATCGAGTCGTACCGGCGGTCGACCGCCGCCGTCGCCGCGGGGGAGTTCGCGCGCGAGATCGCGCCGTTCGAGATCGCCCAGAAGAAGGGTCCCGCCGTGCAGATCGCGACGGACGAGGAGCCGGGCCGCGGCAACCCCGACAAGCTGCGGACGCTCCGGCCGGCTTTCGACCCGAAGAACGGCACGATCACCGCCGGCAACGCCTCGAGCATCAACGACGGCGCGGCGGCCCTGGTGCTGGCCTCGGCCGAGGCGGTCAAGAAGCACGGCCTCAAGCCGATCGCGCGCATCGTGTCCTACGGCGGCGCGGCGCAGGAACCGGAGTGGTTCACCACGGCGCCGATCCCGGCGATGCAGAAGGCGCTCGGGCGCGCCGGCTGGAAGCCCGCCGACGTCGACCTCTGGGAGATCAACGAGGCCTTCGCGGTGGTGACGATGGCCGCGCTGCAGGAGCTGAAGCTCGACATGTCGAAGGTCAACCTGCGCGGCGGCGCCGTCTCGATCGGCCACCCGATCGGCGCCAGCGGCGCGCGGATCCTGGTCACGCTGCTGCACCTGATGGAGGACAAGCAGGCCACCCGCGGCTGCGCCTCGCTCTGCATCGGCGGCGGCGAGGCCCTGGCGGTCACGGTGTCGCGCTAGCGACGGGCGAGGGACGACCATGGAGTTCAAGACGGTCGGAGTGCTCGGGACGGGACAGATGGGCGCCGGCATCGCGCAGGTGGCGGCGGAAGCCGGCCTGCGCGTGCTGATGGCCGACATCAACCGCGAGGTCGCCGAGAAGGGCAAGGCCGGCATCGCCAAGCTGCTGGGCAAGGCGGTGGAGAAGGGGAAGATCGACGCCGCGCGCCGCGACGCCGTGCTGAGCCGGCTCGAGCCGGTGGACTCGGTGGCGGCGTTCAAGGACGTCGACCTCGCCATCGAGGCGGCGACCGAGAACATCGAGCTGAAGCTCAAGCTGTTCCGCGGCATGGACGAGGCGTGCCCGGAGCGCGCCGTGCTGGCGACCAACACCTCCTCGATCTCGATCACGCTGATCGCGGCCGCCACCAGGCGGCCGGCGCGCGTGATCGGGATGCACTTCATGAACCCGGTCCCGGTGATGAAGCTGGTGGAGTTGATCCGCGCGCTGCAGACCGACGACGAGACCTACGAGGCGGTCAAGGCGCTGGCCGAGAAGATGGGCAAGACCTGCGTCACGGCCAAGGACGCCCCCGGCTTCATCGTCAACCGCATCCTGCTGCCGATGCTCAACGAGGCGTGCTACGCGCTGATGGAGGGACTCGGCACGCCCGAGGACATCGACAACGGCATCAAGCTCGGCCTGAACCACCCGATGGGCCCGCTGGCCCTGGCCGACCTGATCGGCCTCGACACCTGCCTGGCCATCGCCGAGGTGCTGCACAAGGGGCTGGGCGACGACAAGTACCGGCCGTGCCCGCTGCTGCGCAAGTACGTCGAGGCGGGCTGGCTGGGCCGCAAGGTCAAGCGCGGGTTCTACCGGTACGAGTGAGCGGCGGCGCGCCGGACGCGCGGTCCGCGACGGAGGAACGGGATGCCCTACGAGACGGTACTGCTGGAGCGGGACGGAGCCGTGGCGGTGATCACGATCAACCGCCCCGACAAGCTCAACGCGCTCAACCCGCAGGTCTGCCGCGACCTGCTGGGGGCGATCGGCGAGGCGGCGTGCGACGACGCGGTGGGCGCGATCGTGCTGACCGGAGCCGGCGACAAGTCGTTCGTCGCCGGCGCGGACATCGCCGCGATGTCCAAGATGTCCCCGCTCGAGGGCCGCGCCTTCGCGGACCTCGGCCACGCCATCGGCGACACGATCGCCGGCTGTCCCAAGCCGGTGATCGCCGCGGTCAACGGCTTCGCGCTGGGCGGCGGCACCGAACTCGCCATCGCCTGCGACGTGATCTACGCCAGCGAGAAGGCGAAGTTCGGCCAGCCCGAGGTCAAGCTCGGGATCATCCCCGGCTTCGGCGGCACCCAGCGGCTGCCGCGCCTGGTCGGCGAGA
>CAZMRP010000229.1:0-7765 GCA_964568275.1 uncultured Myxococcales bacterium | reverse complement strand
GCGAGCCAGCCGGCACAGCGCCGCCACCGCGAGCAGCACCGGGGCCTCGAGGTCGGCGCCGCGCGCACAGCGCTCGAGCGCGTCCTCGACGTCGGGCAGGCCGGAGAGCTCGGGGGGCTGCAGGTCGCCGTCGGTCCCCGCGCGGTCGTCGCCTCCGGGGCCGTCGAGCAGCCGACGGGCCTCGCGGACCTGCTCGTGCCGCTCGCGCACGGCGGCGAGGTTTCCGGGCCAGTCGAACCCGGCCCGGCGGACCTGCGCGGTGGGAGACGCGCAACGCGCCACCAGGGCCTCGAGCACGGCAGGCCATTCCAACGCCCGGAGGGCCGTGGAATCGGGACGGAAAACGGTGTTCGCTGTGTCGCGCATCGCTGCCCTGTCGACCGGCGCCCGGCGACCGGCTACTATAGCGGCCCATGAGGCGCAGACAACGGGAAACGAGCGGTGTCGAGGGGGTCCGGACGGTCCTCCTGCTCGTCGCATCGCTCGGCACAGCGGGCTGTTCGCTCGATACGTCCGGCCTCGGCGACCCCGACGCGCGGACCGACACGACGGACGTCGACGTGCCGCCGGTCGACGTCGATGCGGACGGCGAGGACGACACTCCCCTGGACGGGCCGGAGTGCCAGCGGGACTTCGACTGCGGCGACCTGACGTGCGCCGACGGCTGGCTGCGCTGCGTCGACAACCGCTGCGTGCCGATGGACCCGTGGGAGTGCCCGCAGGACCTCGTGCTGTGCACCCGCAACTCCTGCCCCGGCGGCTCGAACGCCTGCGACTCGCGACCGATCGCCGGCCGGTGCACGCTGGGCTACGTCTGCAACCAGGACTTCGGCTGCACGACCACGACGTCGAGCTGCTCGTCGGACGGAGAGTGCGGCGACGGGATCGCCTGCACCGTCGACCGCTGCGTCCCCGGCGATGCGGACGGGATGTGCATCCACGACCCCGAGGACGCGGACGGCGACACGGTGGGCGGCAACTACGGCTGGCTCGAGTCGGAGGGGCGCTTCGAGTGTCCCGGCGGCGACTGCGACGATACGAACCCCGAGATCAGCCCCGACCACCCGGAGATCTGCGGGAACGGCATCGACGACGACTGCGACACCCTGGCGGACTACGCCGACCGGGACAGCACGTGCACCACGCTGCCGCCGCACGACTCCTGCGAGACCGCCGTGCCGCTGGTCGTCGACGACCGCGTTCCGGAGGTGCGGGACGACCTGGCGACCGAGATCGAGTCGCGGCCGCTCGACTCGTGGTGCGTGGACGGCTCGCGCTTCGAGGGCCGGGCCGCCTACTTCCGGCTCGACCTGTCGGGACGCGAGGGGCCGCTGCGGGTGGTGTTCGACACGAAGGACTGCGGATTCGACACGGTGCTCAGCCTGTTCCAGGGATGCGGCGGCGGGGCCCCCGAGCTGATCTGCAACGACGACCGGAACGGCGAGCCGACCTCCGGCTCGCGCTTCGAACACCGACGCCTCGACCCCGGCCTGTACATCGTGCGGGTGGCGGGCCGCTGGCCCGACCAGGCCGGCGCGTACACCCTGCGCTTCTCGGTGGAGCCCGCGGGCGGGGAGGCGAGTTGCGGCAACCCGATCGATGCCTCGGACGGCGGCACCTTCATCGGCTGGCTGTCGGACCCCGGCGAGATCGGCGAGCACACGGACCGCGGTTCCTGCGTCAATGACTTGACGGGCGCGGGGGACCAGGAGCGCTTCGTGATCCGGCCGCCGGTCCCGATCGACCTGTTCATCAACTCGGCGGGCACCCAGTTTCCGCACGCGCTGTACCTGCGCGGCGGGGACTGCACGGCGTTCCTGAGCGACGACGCGTGCGTTCAGGGCGCCGCGGGCGCGGGCGAGGTCCTGTTCCTTGCGGACTGGGCCGGCACGGCCTACATCACCCTGGACTGGGTCCCGCCGCTGACCTCCAGCGGCAACCCCGACCGGCCGTACCAGCTGCTGATCCTGCAGTAAGCGCCGGGCTCGACCCGGGCCAGTCCCGCCCCCGCCGATGGCCGGCGGATCGCACATGCAGGAAACTCGAGGACTTGCGGGCGGGCTTCAGGTCAGTCGGGGACCTCGATCAGGTTCAGCCCGCCGGCGTAGCCGTAGGAGACGTAGGCGTCGAAACCGTAGACCACGAGGCCGAACGGGTAGCCCGGACGGCCGGTCAGCGGATCGATCGAGCGGATCTCGTGGACGCCGTCGTTCTGCACCCCCTCCTCGACGATGTCGGGACCGACGATCTCCGGCTGCGACAGCGGGCAGCGGTAGATCTCGTAGGTCACCGGAGGGGAGGCGATGTCATCGAGCACCTCGGAGCGCTGGCAGCTCCGCGGCAGGGGCCGCTTGTCCAGCTCGAGGACCGCGCCGGCCCGGGCCGCCACGATGAAGAAGTCGAACGCGTAGAGCTCGGGCGTCAGGAACACGTAGCTCGGCCGCCACTGCTCGACGGGCGGCGGGAGGATGAACACCGGGTCGCCGCCGGGGTAGTCGTTGCTGATCCCGGTGACCTCCTGGCTGCCGACGAACTGCCCGACCCCCAGGGGCCGGTTGGAGTGCAGCACGACGTCGCCCCACAACTCGCGCGTGGTGTACTCGCCGGCCTGCAGGTGGATCGGGTCGGTCGGCGAGACCTCCGAGCGCGAGCAGCGATCGAAGGTCCAGACGCGGTCGAGCGCCGTGGTGCGGACCACGGTGTCGTCCTCGATCCCCACCAGGCGGATGTACTCGGGCTCGGGCACGATGGACACGACGCCGCCCGCGGCAAAGACCTCGGGAGTCCGCGCCGGAGTACGGGCGAAGACGTAGGTGAGGCCGAGCGACCGATCGGGGATCAGCTGCTCCTCGAGGTGGTCGGCGCAGCAACGACGGGTGGAGAGATCGGCGAAGCACGGCACGTCGGAGGCCTCGGAGCCCGAGTAGACGGCGATCGGCTTGTCGGCGCGCACGACGGTCCCGGTGAAGTCGGCGTTGAAGCCGCCGGTCTCGAGGTTGAGGACCTCGTACGGCCCCAGGGTGAACTCGACCAGGTCGCCCTCGTACCACTCGCCGGTGGTGCCCGCCGGCGGATCGGGGAGCGGCATCACGTCGGTGCTGAGCAGCACGGTGACGCGGGTCTCGGGCTCGGTGCCGACGATGGCGAGGAAGGCGCGCAGGTCCCCGCGCATGTCGGTGTCCGGGTTCTCGGGGGTGTTGGCGATCGTCTGCGGCCAGGCCATCACGGTGTACTCGGAACCGAGGCCGCTGGTGGGGAGCAGCAGGGAGGCGTCGTTGGAGAACACGCCGACGTTGTCCAGCGGGTTGAACTGGTAGGCGATGATCGGCGCCGTGGAGGTGATGCGGTAGGCGTGCGCGGTCCAGGCGGTGTGGCTGCCGTCGTTGCCGCCGAACTCGCTGGTGCCGTCGACCTCGCGGGGATCGAGGCGGAACACGAACAGGTCGTCGGTGGAGAGCGTGATCTCGTCGACCAGCCGCTCCTCCGGCGGCTCGCCGGGCGCGGCGTCGTTGGCCCAGACCTTGACGTCGGCCAACAGCGGCGTGGGGTTCGAGACCACCACCGCGTACTGCTGGATCGTCGCGTCGAAGCCCTGGGTGACGGCGTTGTCCAGGTCGACCGGCCAGTACTCGCAGCCGAGGTTGGAACGCAACCGGTCGGCGACCTCGCAGCCGTTGACGCAGCGGCCGTTGACGCACTGGTCGCCGCGGGCGATGTCGCAGGTCGACTCGTAGTCCCAGGACTGGCCGTCGTCCGCGCAGCGCACGATGTCGTTGCCGTCGCAGGACAGCGAATCCGGCGCGCAGACGGCGCAGCCCAGCATCTCCGGCGTCGAGATGCAGCGCATGCCCAACGGCACGCACTCCCGCTCGATGATCGCCGGGAACTCGCTCCCCGCCGGGAACGTGCAACGTTGCTCGATCCGCTCGTTCGGGCAGAACAGGTCCCCCTCCTGGTGACACCACGGCAGATAGCCGCCGTCGCGTCCCGAGTCGGGTCCGTCGTCGCCCGAAGGGTTCGTGCATCCGAGCGCCGCCGCGGCCGCGACGGCGAGCCACCACCAGGTCTTGCTCATCACTGCTACTCCGCCACGAACTGGAACAGGAAGGCGTCCGCCGAATACGCACTCCAGTACTGCGACGACAGGAACCGGTAGCTCCATTCGTCGTAGGCGAAGCCCGGCGACCGGATGCCGTAGGCGATCCACACCAGGTAGCCCGCCGGAGGCGCCTCCAGCCCCGCCAGCGCCGCGATGTCCGGCAGGTCGAACTCCTTGATGCAGCCCGGCAGGATGATCCGCCACAGCGGCGCCTGGTCCAGCGTCTGCAGCAGGATCAGCCAGAAGTCCGGGTCCACGGGGTCGGCGCCGAAGACCATGTGGTTGTCCACGACCGTCGCGCCGAAGGTCGGATTGATCGCGTAGGGGATCCCGATGAACCGGTCGACGACCAGCGGCAGCCAGACGTTGCGGTGTCCCGGCGAGATGACCACCGAGAACGGGTTGACGTCGCTGAGCATGCCCATGGCATCGATCGTCCGGTTGTAGGCGCCGGCCACCACCGTGTACGTCGCATCGGACAGCTCGCCGTTCGGCGTGACCCAGCCCGGGAAGACCACCGGTCGCGAGACGTCGGTCACGTAGCGGCTCTTGAGCGGGCTCCAGAACACGCCGTCGCCGCCGAGGTCCATGAACACGTCGATGCGGTAGGTGTTGGGCGCCCCCGACGGGACCACCTCGGGCTCGCCGTCCAGCTCGATCTGCAGCGGGACGTCCATCGGGTGGACCATGTCCACGTCGACGCCCTCGACCGTCTCGCCCGGACCGGTGATGATGTGCCGCGCCACGCCCATCGCGTACGGCGTGAAGGCCCCGTCGGCGATCCGTTCCAGCCCCGCCAGCGCCACGACGGCGACCGTGCCCGGCCGCGCGAACACCTCGTAGGAGTAGCCGTAGATCCCCGGATCCTCCTCCGTCACCCGGTAGTCCGCGCCGCCGTAGTACGGCGGCGGCGGCTCGTTCCAGATGTCCCACGAGGTCACGTAGACGTAGGCGACCTTCTGCTCGCCGGGTCCCGGCGGCGGGATGATGTCCCACGGCGCGCGCGCGAACTCCGCGCCCGACCAGAAGATCAGCTCGCCGCGGATCTCCGCGCCCAGCCGCCCGGGCGGCATCGGGCCCGGCTCCGGGTCCGGGATCGGGATCAGGAAGATCGTCACGTCGGTCGCGTCGAAGAACTGGATCGACGTGGTCTCGTAGCCGTCCTTGGCCGCGGTCACGATCTGGCGGCCCGAGAGGTCCGGGCCCGAGAAGACGATCATCCCGCGCGGGTCGGTGAGCCCCTGGTACGTCGTCCCGGTGTCGAGTCCGAGCATCACGTAGGCCTCGGCGACGGGGTCGAGGGTCGCGCCGTCGAGGACGGTGATGTTGACGGTGCCGACGGACTTGGCGGCGCCGCCCTTGCTGCCGTCGTCGGCCGGCGGGCAGACCTCGGTGCGCGTGCCGGGACCGCCGATCGGGTCGCCGCCCAGACCGCCGCTGCTCGGGTCGGTCGACAGGAAGTAGGCGAAGATCCCGCGGACCGTGAGGTCGGTCTCCTCGCCGCGGATCGTCACGTCCGCCGGGCCGATCGAACCGGGCGGCGTGCGACAGGTGATCGTCTCCCCCGCCACCACCACCACGTCGGTGGCCGGCCGCCCGTCGAACAGCACGCCGTCGCCGTCCGCGAACTCGGTGCCGTTCCCGGTGATCGTCACGAACGTGCCCCCGGCCACCGAGCCGGACGCCGGGTCGATGCCGATCGCGTCGTAGGTGAACCCGTCGGCCAACACCGCGACCTCGTCCCCCTGCTCGACCCGCACCTCCACCGGCCCCACCGGGCCGGCCGGCGTGACGACGGCAATCTCGTTGTCGTTCAGCACGCGGGTGTCGGGGACCTGCACCATCCGGTCGTCGAAGTAGACGACCGCAGACTCCTCGAAGCCGCGCCCGCGGACGATGACCGTCGAGCCGCCCTGGAACGTGCCGTGGTCGGGACGCACCGCCGTGACGGCGAACAGCTCGTACGCCGTGTCGACGGCGTCCGCGTCGGACTCCACCCCATCGACGACGTCCTCCACGTCGGGGAGAGGCACGTCGACCACGTCGGGGTCGCCCCCGTCGTCGGTCTGGGAGGTCGGATCGTTGCATCCGACGAGGAGCACGAGGATGCCGAGCAGCGGCCAGCCGATCCGTCCCAACATGACCCACTCCTCCCGGCAGGACCGGCGGTTCCGGAACGCCCCCCGGACCCGCACGGCGCCCTGCCCAGCCGTGGTAGAGCATAGCCTGGGGGGGATCGAGCGGCAAGCGGGGATTGCGAACAGAGTCGGCGCGTTGACACCGGCGCCGCCGCTGTGCTACGCAACGGACCGACGGAACCGTCCCGCATCGCCGAATTCGGCAGGGACCGACGGGTGGTGTTCCGGACAAGGAGCACGAAGCAGATGGCAGGATATCCTCCGCAGTACCCCCAGCAGGGCCAGTATCCGCAGCAGCCGGGCTACCCGCCGCAGCAGCCGGCGGGCGCTCCTCCGACGCCCCCACCCGCGCCCGGCGCCTACGGCGGCGCGCCGGCGGCCGGCGAGCCGTCCGAACTCTCCAAGCTGGGGTTCTTCGGCTTCCTCACCTTCATCGCCGTCGCGGCCTGCGTCGGCCTGGCGTTGCTGGGCTGGATCCTGACCCTCGCCAAGACGATCCACGGCGGCAACTTCTACCAGTTCGCCGGCTACTTCGGCCAGGCGGGCCTGGTGCTGCTCGGCCTGACGATCGTCGTTCGACTGCTCGACCGGAAGTAGCGTCGAACCGTCGCTAGAGACAGCGCGCGAAGGCCTCGCAGTCGGTGAGTTGCATGCAGGCCTGCACCCGCTGCGCCAGCTCGGGATGCTCCTGCAGCTCCTCCATGCACTCGCCGTAGGCCTCGGACATCTTCCTCTCGAACTGCGCCGCCGCTTCGTCCCGATAGCGCTCCGGAACCTGGCTCAGCATCTCCCCCTGGCACTGACGCATGCGCGCGATGGCGATCGAACACGGGTCGCCGCCGCCACCGCCGCCACCGCCGACGACCATCGCCCCGCCGCCGCCGCCGCCACCCGCCATGGCGCGGCTGAAGCCGAACCCGAGGGCGATGCACAGGAAACCGATCAACGCGAAGCCGCTCGTCTTGTCCATCGCTGCAACCTCCGCCGGACCTCCGGCGCGAAACGCAGTCTGGTCGATCCCGGCCCCGCGGGTCAACCCGCATCCTGGCATCGCGCCCCCGACCCGTGCTAGCAGGCCGACGTGTCGATGCTCCCGGACACCCGTCGGACACCGGTCGTGTCGCGCCTGCAGGTGCTGGCGGCGGCGCTGCTGTTCTCCACGGGCGGCGCGGCGATCAAGGCCTGCAGCTTCGACGGCCTGCAGGTCGCATCGCTCCGTTCGGGGATCGCCGCGCTGGCGCTGCCGCTGCTGCTGGGCGCCGCCCGCCGCGGCTGGGGCCGGCCGCGCACCTGGCTCGTCGCCGTCGCCTACGCCGCGACCCTGGTGCTGTTCGTCACGTCGACCAAGCTGACCACCGCCGCGAACGCGATCTTCCTGCAATCGACCGCGCCGCTGTGGATCCTCGTCCTCGCCCCCTGGCTGCTCGCCGAACGGTTCCGCGGCCGCGACCTGGCGTTCCTCGGCGTGGCCGCCGCGGGCCTGGCGGCCCTGTTCGCCGGGACCGCGCCGCCCAGCGCCACCGCGCCG
>CAZMRP010000228.1:0-7784 GCA_964568275.1 uncultured Myxococcales bacterium | reverse complement strand
CGAAGAGGTTGAGCTTGGGCAGCAGCTCCTTGCGGGACAGCCGCACCTTGCCCGTCGGCCCGTCGATGTTGATCACCTTGACCTGCATGGTGTCCCCCTCCTTGCAGATCTCGTCCACCGTGCCGACGTGCCGATAGTCCATCTCGGAGATGTGCAGCAGCCCCTCGACGTTCGGCAGGATCTCGATGAACGCCCCGAAATCGACGCAGCGCTTGACGGTGCCGGTGTAGACCTCGCCCATCTGCGCCGAACGGGTCAGCCCCTCGACGATCTCGACGGCCTTCTTGACCGCCTCGGAGTCGGCCGAGGCGATCTGCACGCTGCCGTCGTCCTCGACGTTGATCGAGCAGCCGGTCTGGTCGACGATGCCGCGGATCACCTTGCCGCCGGGGCCGATCACGTCGCGGATCTTGTCGACCGGGATGTGGACCGTCACGATCCGCGGCGCCCACGGCGAAAGCTCCGGCCGGGGACCGGGGAGCGCCTCGAGCATCCGGCCGAGGACGAACAGCCGGGCCTCGCAGGCGCGGTCGAGCGCCTCGGCGAGGATCTGGCGCGAGAGCCCCTGGACCTTGATGTCCATCTGCACCGCGGTGATGCCGGCGCGGGTTCCGCAGACCTTGAAGTCCATGTCGCCCAGATGATCCTCGTCCCCGAGGATGTCGGTCAGCACCTGATGCTTGCTGCCGTCGGTGACCAGCCCCATCGCGATGCCGGCCACCGGCGCCGCGATCGGCACGCCGCAGTCCATCAGCGACAGGGTGCCGCCGCAGACGGTGGCCATCGACGACGAGCCGTTCGAAGCCAGGGTCTCCGAGACGATGCGGACGGTGTAGGGGAACCCGTCGGTCTTCGGGATCATCCGCCGCAGGGCGATCTCCGCCAGATGCCCGTGCCCGATCTCGCGCCGCGACGGCCCGCGCAGGAACTTCACCTCGCCCGTGCAGTAGGGCGGGAAGTTGTAGTGCAGCATGAAGGCCTTCCAGCTCTGGCCGGTCAAGGCGTCGATCTTCTGCTCGTCGTCGCTCGTCCCGAGCGTCGTGGTCACGATGGCCTGGGTCTCGCCCCGCGTGAACAACGCCGAACCGTGCGTCCGCGGCAGCAGCCCCACCTCGCAGGTGATCGGACGGATCTCGTCGGGCTTCCGGCCGTCGATCCGCCGGGCGGTGTCGAGCACCATCCGCCGGACCTTGTCGCGCTTGAGCGCGTCGAAGGCCTCCTTGAGCTCCTTGCCCCGCTCCTCCCAGCCCGGCCGCTGCCCCAGCGTCGCCAGCACCTTCTCCTTCAGCTCGTCCAGCGCCGCGTAGCGCGCCTGCTTGTCGCCGATGGCCAACGCACCGTCGAGCGCCCGCGAGGCCTCCGCCGCCACCGCCTCGGCCAACGCCGGGTCCTTCTTCGGCGGCTCGAACGCCCGCTTCGGCTTGCCCACCTCGCGCCGCAGCCGCTCCTGCAGCTCCAGCACCGGCTGCAGCGCCTCCTTGCCGAAGAACATCGCGTCGACCAGCACCGCCTCCGGCAGCTCGTTCGCCTGCCCCTCCACCATCACGATCGCGTCCCGCGACGCGCACATCACGATGTCGAGGTCGCTCTTCTCGGTCTCGGCGTAGGTCGGGTTGGCCACGAACTGCCCGTCGACCCGCCCGACCCGCACCGCCGCGATCGGGCCCTCCCACGGCACGTCCGAGATCATCAGCGCCGTCGAGGCCCCGGTCACCGCCAGCACGTCCGCCGGACTCTCCTTGTCGATCGACAGCACCGTCGCGATGACCTGCGTCTCGTTGCGGAACCCTTTGGGGAACAGCGGCCGGATCGGCCGGTCGATCAACCGGCTCGTCAGGATCTCGTCCTCCCGCTGCCGCCCCTCGCGCTTGAAGAACCCGCCCGGGATCTTCCCCGCCGCGAACGTCTTCTCCACGTAGTCGCAGGTCAGCGGGAAGAAGTCGATCCCCTCCCGCGCCGAGTGGGCGGCCACCACCGTGACCAGCACCACCGTGCCCCCCTGCTGCACCCAGACCGCCCCGCCCGCCTGGCGCGCCATGCGGCCGGTCTCGATCGTGATCGGCCGTACCCCGTACGGCGCAGATTCCCTGGTGATCATTTTCGCTCTCCCTTCCTTTCCGTCGCCGCGGACGAACGCCCGCAACCCCACGTCCCAGCGTGGGCGAGAAGAGGAGCGGGTGGATGCCGAGCGGGACCGCAGGGGCCCCGGCCAGACCGGTCCGGCGACGGCTCTACTTGCGGATGCCGAGCTGCTCGATCAGCTTCGCGTAGCGCTCCACGCTCTTCGCCTTCAGGTAGTCCAGCAGACGCCTGCGCTGCCCAACCATCTTCAGAAGACCGCGCCGCGAATGATGATCCTTCTTGTGCGACTGGAAGTGCGGCCCCAGCCCGTTGATCCGCTCGGTCAGGATCGCCACCTGCACCTCCGGCGACCCCGTGTCGGACTCGTGCGTCCGATACTGCTGGATCAATTCGGTCTTCCTCTCGAGATACAGCGCCATGACCACGACTCTCCCTTCAACTCTTCTCGGCGCGCTAACTACACCGCCCGATGCACGTTGTCAAACGGAATCCGGACCACCGCACCCCAACGCCAACCCCTCCCGCACCACCCGCCGCGGCCGCAACACCCCACCCGCCCGCTCCGCCACCACCCGCAACCGCCCCCCCTCCGCCAGGAACACCACCCCCCCCTCTCCCACCTCCTCCCCGGACCACTCGACCGCCTGCCCGCGCCCGAACCGCTCCAACTCCGCCGAACCGATCTCGACCACCGGACCGGGCAGCAGCGGCCCAGGATCGACCATCAAAGAGATACGTGATTCCAGGTCCATGGACTCGATCATCTCAGACGTAACGGCAAGCGCGAGGGAGAACGCCCCGACCCGCGTTCGCCGCAGCTCCGCCGTGTGCGCCCCACAGCCCACCGCCTCCCCCAGGTCCGCCATCAGCTGCCGGACGTAGGTCCCCGAACCGCAGGTCACCTCGAGCACCACCGGGCCCACCGCCGGTTCCCCCCCCACGGCCGTCGCTCCGTTCCCCCCCTCCGGCGGCTCGACCAGCCGCAGCCCGCGGACCACGACCTCCTTGAACTTCGGCTCCACCACCCGTCCCGCGCGCGCCAGGTCGCAGCGCCGCACGCCGTCCACCTTCGCCGCGCTGTACTCCGGCACCCGTTGCCGCAGCGTCCCGACGAACCCGGGCAACGCCGCCCGCAGCCGCGCGAGCGCGTCCGGGGGAACCGGCCTCCGCTGCACGACGCAGCCCTCGCGGTCGAGCGTCTCGGTCGTCACCCCGAGCCGCACCACCGCCCGATAGACCTTCTCCCCGCCCTCGAGCCACCGCATCAACCGCGTCGCGTCGCCGAGCATCACCGGGAGCAGGCCGGTGGCGAACGGGTCGAGCGTCCCGAGGTGACCGGCGGACTTCGCGCCGAACAGGCGCTGGATGCGCCGCGTCGCGTGGTTCGACGACAGCCCCGTCGGCTTGTCGAGCAGCACGATTCCCGAGGTCATCGGGGGATTCTCGCGCAAAGACGCCCGCACGGCACGCACAAAACCGCGCGCGCAGGCGCAGGTTCCGCAGGTCTCGCGCCGCGACGCACCGAGATGCAGGTTCGGTGGGCGCGGGACGGGCCGCGTGCTACCATCGCTGCAAGCGCGAGGTGGACCATGCTCGACGGAGAACGACCGACCCTGCTACTTGCCGCCCTGGCCCTGGCCGCCGCGACCGCAGCCTGCAGCCCGCCCGACGACACGGTCACGGACTACGTCGGACCGTGGGACGACGGCGGCGGCGAGACGGCCGCGGATGCCGACGCGGACGCGGACGCCGATGCCGACGCCGATGCCGACGCCGATGCCGATCCGGACCTCAGCCCCGACATCACCTGCGACGAGCAGGACTTCCCGATCGCCATGGAGCCGGTCCGCGTGATGATCCTGCTCGACCAGTCGTCGTCGATGTCCGGCTCGCTACCCTGGGCCGCCAGCCACTGGGACGAGGCGACCGCGGGCCTGAACCACCTGCTGTCCGACCCGGTGAGCCGCAACTTCATCTACGGCCTCGACGCCTTCCCCGACGGGACCGTGGAGTACTTCCAGGAGTGCTACGACGCCTGCTGCGCGGACCCGGTGTGCCTGATGACGCAGATGATGCGCTGCATGGCGATGGCCACGACCTGCAACCGCAACTGCTCGGTCGACCTGCCGCCGATCGTGCCGCTGGCGCCGTCGGTCGAGTCGGGTCCGGCGATCAGCGAGTACATGGGCTACGAGTTCCTGCCGGGGTCGTTCACCGCCACCCCGCTGCTGCGGCAGCTGCAGTGGTACCGGGATTCCGGTCCGACGGTGGTGCCGGAGTTCTTCGACGACGAGGGGGCGAGCTACATCGTGGTGGTCTCGGACGGCGCCGACACGTGCGACGACACCGACGACCCGCCGGATCCCGCGCCGGTGATCGCCGGGCTCGGCGAAGCCACGCGCGCGCTGCTGTCGACCCACGGCATCAAGTCGTTCGCCATCGGCTTCGGCGACACCTCGGGCTCGATGGCCGACGAGCTGAACGCGATCGCCGCCAACGGCGGCTCGCCGTTCACCAGCTTCTTCCCGGTCGACGACCCCACGGCGCTGGTCGAGGCCTTCGACCGCATCTCGTCGGAGATCGTGAGCTGCATCTACGACATCGAGGAGCCCGACGCGACCGCCGACCCGGAGGCGGTGAACTTCTACTTCGACGGCGAGGTCGTGGGCTACGACGCCGGCTGCACCCACGGCTGGCGCTGGACCGACGACACCCACCGGCAGGTGGAGTTCTGCGGCGAGGCGTGCGACGAGCTGAAGGCGGGCGAGGTGGAGTCGATCGGCGCGCGGTTCGGCCGCGACACCATCCACTGGTAGCGCTCGTCAGCGCTCGAAGAAGCTCTCGTCGCCGGCGGCCGCCGCCGCCGAAGCCGCCACGGCCGCCGCCGCCGCCGCCTCGAGGCCCTCCCGCGCGGCCTCCAGCGGCGGATCGAGCGTGCAGCCCGCGGCGTTGTGGTGTCCGCCCCCGCCGTGGGCCCGCGCCAGGGCCGCGACGTCGACGCGACCCCGCGAGCGCAACGAGACGCGGATCTTCCCCTCCTCGTTGACCCGCAACTGCCCGGAAACCTCGACCCCCCGGATCCCCCGCGCGAAGTTGATCACCCCCTCCAGGTACTCGTGGCCCAGCTCCAGCCGCTCGAGCAGCCCGGCCGGGATCGTCAGCGTCGCCACCGTCCCCCCGGCCGTCAACCGCAGCGTCCCGAGGATCGCGCTCAGCAGCTCGAGCTTCGCCGCCGGGTAGTTCTCGTCGACCAGGAACGCCACCTTCCACGGCGCGACCCCCGCCTCGAGCAGCCGCGCGGCCAGCCGGAACGCCGCCGGCGAGACGCTCGGGTAACGGAAGAACCCGGTGTCCGACACCAGGCTGACGTAGACCGCCTCGGCCAACGGCCGGTCGAGCACGTGGCCCAGCCGGTCCGCCAGCCGGACGACGATCTCTCCCACGCAACCCGCCGTCGTGTCCCGGTGCGTCCAGTCGCCGAACGGCCGGCGCAGCGCATGGTGGTCGATCACCAGCAGCGCGCGGTAGTGAGTCGCGTCGGGCCAGCTCCGCGGCAGCATCGACGCATCCCCGCAGTCCAGCGCCACCGCCAGGTCGAAAGGCGGACCGTCGGGCAGCCGGTCGACCGTGCGGTCCGCCCCCACCAGGAACCGGAACGGCTCCGGAACCCCCTCGGCGAAGAAGCAGACCACCTCGGCCCCCCGCCCGCGCAGGACGTGGGCCAGCCCGAGCGCCGAGCCGACGGCGTCGCCGTCCGGGTTGCGGTGGATTCCCAGCAGCACCCGCCGCGCCGCCCCCAGCAGCTCCGCCGCCCGCTCCTCCGTCACCTCCTCGGCCGCCATCTCACTCCTCCCCCTTCCCTACGTGCTCGTCGTCGTGGTCGTGCTCGTCGTCGTGGTCGTGGTCGTCGTCGTGGTCGTCGTCGTGGTCGTGGTCGTCGTCGGCGGCGGCCTCGGGGTGGTCGCGGTGGATCTCGGCGAACACCTGTTCCATGCGCATCGCGTGGTCGACGCCGCCGTCGTAGACCAGCGCGACCTGCACCGCGTAGCGCAGGCGCACGCGCCGCGCCAGCTCGCGCTGCAGGAACGGCTCGAAGCGCTTGGCCCGCCGCTCCAGCTCCGCCTGCTGCCCGATCCCCGCCGTGAACAGGATCCGGGCGTGCCGCAGGTCGCGGCTGAGCTGGACGCCGGTGATCGTGGCGCCGCGCAGCAGCTCGTCGGCGGCTTCCTCCAGCAGCACGCGGGCGGCCTCCCGCTGGATCAGCTCGGCCACTCGTGCGGGGCGTTGTCCCTGGGCCATCGTCACGGTCCTTCCCGCGCCCGCCGGGTCGGCTCACCGGCGGCGCCGGCGGCGGTCGTCCCGGCCGGCCTGGACGGGCCAGTCGCCGGGCAGGTCGGTCGGCTCCAGATCGAAGCGGTCGGCGAGCGCGGCGAGGTCGAAGGAGGCGCCGGCGGACTCCAGCGACAACGCCTCGGGCCCCACCAACCCCCGCTCGACGTCGGCGATCGGCGCGTCGGTGATGCCGCCGATGGCGCCGACGGCGGCGTCGAGCACCGACTGGACGTAGCGGGCCTCGTTGCCCACGGCGGCCAGCCCCAGCACCGCGACCTGCCACTTGTCCTGGTCGGCGACCTCGGCCGCCGCCACGGGATGCCGGGCGCGGACCCGCTCCAGCACCCGCCGCAGCACGTGGCGCTTGCCCTTCAGCGAATGGTTGCCGGGGAGCAGCAACCGCACCCGGCCGACGGCGACGTACATCGAACGGACCTTCGCCCCTCCGACCCGCGCCGACGCCCGCCGCCTCGCGGCGCGCGGCCGTCTACGCGATCGTCTGCGCCACCTCGCGCAGCTCGAAGGCCTCGATCACGTCGCCCGGCTTGACGTCGTTGTAGCCCTCGAGCCCGATGCCGCACTCGTAGCTCTGCAGCACCTCGCGCGCGTCGTCCTTGAAGCGCTTGAGCGAGGCGATCTTGCCTTCCCAGACCTGGACCTGGTCGCGCAGCAGGCGGACCAGGGCCGAGCGGACGATCTTGCCTTCGGCGACGATGCAGCCGGCAATCGTGCCGACCTTGGTGATGTTGAACACCTGCCGCACCTCGGCCCGACCCAGGAACACCTCCTGGATCGTCGGCTTGAGCAGGCCGCCCATCGCCTTCTTCACGTCGTCGAGCGCCGCGTAGATGATGTTGTAGAAGCGGATGTCGACCTTCTCGGTCTCCGCCATCTTGCGGGCCTTGCCGGTGGGCCGCACGTTGAAGCCGATGATGATCGCACGGGAGGCCGCCGCGAGCATCACGTCGGACTCGGTGATGCCGCCGACCGACGACTGCAACACCGCGACCTTGACCTCCTCGGTCGACAGGCGCCCGAGGGCGCTGCTGAGCGCCTCGGCGGAGCCCTGGACGTCGGACTTGATCACCAGGTTGAGGTCCTGGGGGCCGCCTTCCTGCATCTTCTGCTTGACGAAGTCCTCGAGCGACAGGCGCTGCGGTCCGACGGCCTTGGCCGACTTCTGAGTGCGGCTCTCCGCGATGGCCTGGGCCTGCTTCGCCTCGGCGACCGCGTTGACCGCATCGCCGGCCATCGGCACCTCGGACAGCCCCAGCACCTCCACCACGCGCGAGGGCCCGGCTTCCTTGACCGGCTTGCCGTTCTCCGCCACCAGCGCGCGGATCTTGCCGAACGCCTCGCCGGCCACCAGG
>CAZMRP010000227.1:0-7790 GCA_964568275.1 uncultured Myxococcales bacterium | reverse complement strand
CTCGCCGGACGCGACGGCGCCCGGCGAGGCGGCCGGCGGCGGCGCGGCGTCGTCGGACGACGAGGTCCGGGCGCGCGCGCGGGCGCTGTTCGAGGAAGGGATGCGCGCGCTGGAAGCGGAGGACTGGGAGGCGGCCAACCGGTCGTTCGCGGCCTCCTACGAGCTGCGGCCCAACGCCAACGTGCTGTACAACCTGGCCAACTGCCAGCGGTTGCTGTTCGACTACCCGGCGTCGATCGCCTCGTTCCGCCGCTACCTGGAGACCGAGGGCGACCGGGCCCCGGCGGAGCGCCGGACCGAGATCGACGGCTGGCTGGCGGAGATGCTGACCAAGGTCGGTACGGTCACGGTGGCGGCCCCGGAGGGGGCGACGATCGCCGTGGATGGGCGGGTGGCCGGCATCGCGCCGCTGGACGAGCCGCTGCTGGTGACGGCGGACGAGCACGTGCTCACGGCCGAACTGGAGGGACACGCGCCGGCGGTCCAGCGGATCCGTCCGGAGCGCGGCGAGCTGCTCCAGGTGGCGCTGGCGCCGCAGGCGCTCGGGACGGGCCCGGGCCCGGAGCCGGGAACGACGCCCGGGGATGAGGGGGGCGGCGACGGCCCGGCCGTGGCCCTCGTCGGCGGCGGCGAGTCGCCCACGCCCACGCCCACGGAGGACGGGTGGGGGCGGGTGCCGGTGGGGCTCGGCGTGGCAGCGAACCTGCGGGCGCTGGAGTTCGAGCGGCGGGAGTTCGCCGACAACTTCGTCTGGTCGGTGCACGGCGGGTTCCGGTTCACGGACTGGTTCGCGGCGGTGCTGGAGGTGTCGTTCCCGGCCATCGACTTCGCGCTCTGGGCCCGCTTCGCCTTCCTGCGGCTCGACTGGTTCTCGCTGGCGGCCGCGCCGGGGCTCGTGCTCACCACGGGGGCGCTCGACGACCGCGGCGTCGGGTTCGCGGCGTGCCTCGAGCTGCGGGCGGAATTCCGGGTCTGGCGCGGACTGACGGTCTTCCTGGCGCCGGGCGCCGGGATCGATGCGCTGCGCGCGACGTGGGTGGTGCCGCTGTCGCTGGGCGTGGCGTACTACATCTAGGCGGACGACGATGCGGCGGGACGGGCGACGGGCGGGACGGGCGAGGGCGGCGGTCGGACGACGCGCGGCGTGGGCCGCCCTGCTGCTGCTCGGCGCGGGCTGCGGCCGCTCGCTCTACTCGCCGCCGGCCTGCTCGGACGGCATCGACAACGACGGCGACGGACTCACCGACCTGGCCGATCCGCAGTGCGCGGACCCGGGGGACGACGACGAGGGACCGGCCGGCGACGCCGGCGGTCCGGACGACGGCGAGGCCGGCGCCGACGGGGACGCCGACGCGGAGCCCGACACCGACGTGCCGGTCGAAGCCGAGGCGGACGTGGAGCCCGACGCCGACGCCGACGTCGGACCCGAGAGCGACGTCGATGCGGACGCGGGGCCCGACACCGAAGTGGAGCCCGACGCCGACGTCGCGGACGACGGCGGCGACGACGGCGAGGTGTACGTGCCGTGCGAGGACGGGCGGCCGTGCACGACGATGCCGGTGGGGCGCTGCGTGAGCGGCGCCTGCGCCTCGGTCTGGGAGAGCACCGTGGACGGCGATCGGTTCGGCGCGGCCGTGGCGCTCGACGGGTCGCGGGCCACGACCGCACCGATGCTCGACCCCGGCTACCTGCTGATCGGGGCGCCCGAGTCGTCGAGCCGCTGGGGACGCGCCACGGCGGGAGAGGCCTCCACACGCGTCGAGCTCGGGACCTGGGACGGCTCGCGCTCGAACGAGCTGTTCGGCCACGCCGTGGCGGTCGGTCCGGATCTGGGCGGCGCCACGGGCGTCCTCCTGGCGGTGGGCTCCAAGGCCGACCTGCTCCTCGGAATACCCGGCCGGGTGGCGATCTACTCGGGGGCGGCCCCGAGCGGCCCGCCGGTGCACGAGCTGTCGGGACCGGAGGCGGACTCGCTGTTCGGGGCAAGCGTCGCCTGGGGACCCGACGTGGACGGCGACACGGTGGAGGACCTCGCGGTGGGGGCGCCCGGCGTGCTGTCGGGAGGGTATGCGTCGGGCGCGGTGACGCTGTACGCGGGTGGAGCCTGGACGGCGCTGTACAGCTGGCCGGGCAGCCGGGCCTCGCAGTTCGGCGCGGCGGTGGCGCGCGGGCCGGCGATCCGGCCGGGCGGCGAGCCCGTGACGTTGATCGGCGCGCCGCTGGTCGCCGGCACCTTCACCGACGCCGGCTGCGCCTACCTGTACGAAGGGGCGACGGACAGCGAACGGTGGTCGGCCTGCGGCGACGGACTCTACGAGACGTTCGGCGCCGCGGTGGCGGCGGGGACCGACGCCACCGGCGACGGGCACGGCGATTGGGCGGTGGCCGGACCGGGCTGGAGCGACGGACGGGGTCGGGTCCGGCTGTACGCGGCGGCCGGCGAGCTGCGGGTCTGGAACGGCGCGGCGACCTACGACGACTTCGGCTGGTCGATCGCGCTCGGCCCCGACGCCGACGGCGTGACCGGGGGCGAGCTGCTGGTGGGAGCGCCGGGGGTCGACGGCGACCGGGGGCGGGTCTACCTGTTCCGACACGACGAGGACGCGCCGCTGCGCACGTGGGACGGCGAGTCGGCGGGGGACCGCTTCGGCTGCGCGGTGTCGCTGGGGGGCGACGTGGACGGCGACGGCCTGGCGGACGTGCTGGTGGGCGCGTGCGGCAGCGGTCTCGCGTCCGGCAAGGCCTATCTGTTCGGCTCGGCGAGCTGGTGAGCGTCGTTCCTAGTCGCCGCGGGCCTCCCAGTAGTAGGTCTGGCCGGCGCGATTGAACGCCTTGTGGGTGAGCGTGAACGACCCGCCGGAGATCGCGAGGCCGAGGGCCTGCTGGGCGCCGTCGTAGATGAACGCTCCGGGGGTGTCGGCCTGCAGCTGGTCGGTGGTGTAGGCGACGCCGCCGGGGTCTCCCGTGGCGACGACGGGGTTGAAGACGGTGAGCGAACGGATGTGGGTCAACCCCGAGTGGCTCGTGCGCGGGGTCGAGGTGTCCATGTTGACGGCGGTGTACTTCCCGGTCGCGATGGCGGGCATGGTCTCCTCCCTCTTGCTTCGGCCTCCGGGACATCCGGAGGGGTGCCTTGGATGGCGGCACTGAACACGGGGTGGCGGGAAAGGTCAAGTAACGGAGGCGTGAGGGGACGGACCGGGCGGCGGCTCAGTAGTCCTTGCGGTGGAACCAGAAGGCGCCGACGACGAACCAGCCGAGGGACGAGAGGGCGACCTGGACCAGCGAGGAGGTGTCGCCGATCCGTCCCTCGCTCACAGCCCGGAACAGCAGGCTGCCGGTCTCGGTGGTCTGCGGCAGGACGTTGTACAGCAGGGCGAACAGCCAGCCCCAGGCGGACTCGCCCATCAGCGTGCGGCCCAGCTCGGTGTCCGCGGCGAACAGCAGCGGTCCGATGAACAGCGCGTAGCTGGTCACGGTCAGCGCCGACAGCGCGGTCGACCGTCCGGCCTGGGCCAGGAGCGCCATCATCGTCAGGAACGCCGTGTAGGCGAACAGGGTGGCGGGGACGGTGAGCAGGAAGGCGGGGATCCAGATCCCGGTCTTCCAGCCCAGCACCAGGTAGTTGCCGCCGAAGAACAGCACGGCGGCGGCCAGCGCGATGGTCGCGCAGCCGGCGAAGCGGCCGGCGAACAGCGCCAGCCGGGAGACCGGCTTGGAGAGCAGCAGTTCGATCGCCCCGCGCTCCTGCATGCGCGGGAAGAAGCCGGCGGTGAGCCAGACCATCAGCAGCAGTCCGGGGTAGTAGAACGCCCCGGCCAGCCCGGCGAAGATCATCCTCAGCGCCTCGTCGCCGCCCGGCATCCCGCGGACCAGCGTGCCGGCCACGGTGATCATCCCCGAGGCCGAGCCGACCAGCACGCCGATCAGGATCAGCTGCAGGCCGATCAGGGCGAAGCTGACCACCATCAGCTTGCGGTGCAGCGCCTCGGACAGCGTGTGCAGCCAGACCGTGAGGAAGCCGCTCACTTCGCCTCCTCCCGGCCGTGCTCGACGACGTCGATGAACACGTCCTCCAGCGAGGTCGACACCGGCCGCACCTCGGTCAGCAGCACGCCGGCCGCGCGCAGCCGGTCGATCGCCTCGTTGAGCGTCGCGGTCGTCGGCGCGTCGACCTCCACCGCTCCGCCGACGACGGTCGCGGACGGCCCGAGCGTCCCGGCGGCGGCGGCCGGGTCGCCCTCGACGGCGATGCGCCAGCGGTTTCCGCGGCGCGTCAGTTCCTCCACCCCGCCGACGCGCAGCACCAGCCCCTGGTCGAGGATCGCCACCCGGTCGCAGACCCGCTCGACCTCGGACAGCATGTGCGAGTTGAGGAACACGGTCGCGCCGCCCTCGCGCAGCCGCACCAGCACGTCGCGGATCTCCTTGCGGCCGATCGGGTCGACGCCGTCGGTCGGCTCGTCGAGCACCACGAGCCGCGGGCGGTGCAGCAGCGCCTGGGCCAGTCCGAGGCGCTGGATCATCCCCTTGGAGAAGGTGCGGACCTTCGAATGGCGGCGCTCGAGGAGGCCGACCTGCTCGAGGGCGGCGGGGACGCTCTGCTCGCGGTCGGGGCCGGACATCCGGGAAAGGCGACCGAGGTAGTGCAGCACGCCTTCGGCGTGGAGGAAGTCGGGGAAGCGGAGGTTTTCCGGGAGGTATCCGACCTGGCGGCGCGCGCGGGGATCGCCGACGGGGCGGCCCAGCAGTTTCGCCTCGCCGCCGGTGGAGTGGCCGATGGCCAGCAGGATTTTCACCAGGGTGGTCTTGCCGGCGCCGTTCGGTCCGAGCAGGCCGAAGATCTCGCCCGCGCGGACCTCGAGGTCGATGCCGCGCAGCGCCTCGATGCGCTTCGACCGGCGGATGGCTCGATACGTCTTGCGCAGCCCCCGGACTTCGATCGGCGACGCGTCGCTCATCGGGGTCGCATCGTGGACCGGCGAGCGGGGCGACGCAAGCGCCGGACGAGAGGGCGCCGGACGAGAGGGCCGGAAGAGGCGACGGGTACCCGGTCATGCCGGGGCGACGCGGCGGTCCCGGGCGGTCCCAGGACCACCGTCACCTGCGGAGCAGGGCCTCACGCCGCGGCTGCCGCTCGCGCAACTCCTTGACAGTCTTGATCGTTGCGGGTAAGCCGGTTCGGCGATGAAGGCGGTCGTCCTCCACCGGCACGGGGGACCCGACGTCCTGGAGCTGGCGGAGCTTCCGGATCCGCGGCCGGGATGCGGCGAGGTGCTGGTCCGGGTCAAGGCGGTGGCGCTCAACCGCCTCGACCTGTGGGTTCGCGGCGGCCTGCCGAATCTCAAGCTCGAGTATCCCCACATCCTGGGCTCGGACATCGCGGGCGTCGTCGCGGCGCTGGGCGACGGTGTGACCGGCGTCGAGGTCGGGAGCAAGGTGCTGCTGCAGCCCGCGGTGTCGTGCGGCCGGTGCGAAGCCTGCCTGTCGGGCCGCGACAACCTGTGCCGGAAGTACGCGATCCTCGGCGAGAACACGCGCGGCGGCTACGCCGAGCTGCTCGCGGTGCCGGTGTCGAGCCTGCTCCCCTACCCCGAGCCGCTGCCGTTCGAGCAGGCGGCGTGTTTGCCGCTGACGTTCATGACCGCCTGGCAGATGGTGGTGCGCAAGGCGAACGTGCGGCCGGGCGAGTGGGTGCTGGTGCAGGCCGGGGGGAGCGGCGTCGGCTCGGCGGCGATCCAGCTCTGCAAGCTGCTCGGGGCGACCGTGATCACGACGGTCGGCTCCCCGGACAAGGTCGACAAGGCCCGGGCGCTCGGGGCCGACCACGTGATCAACTACAACGAGCAGGACTTCGTCACGGAGGTCCGGCGGCTGACGGGGCGGCGGGGGGTGGACGTCGTCGTGGAGCACGTCGGGCCGGCGACGATCGCGGGGAGCCTGCGCGCGCTGACCTGGGGGGGCCGGCTGACGATCTGCGGCTCGACGACGGGCCCGACGGCGGAGCTCAACCTGACCGAGGTGTTCTTCCGCCAGCTGCAGATCCTCGGCTCGACGATGGGGAGCAAGGCCGACCTGTTCGCGGTGCTGGAGCACGTGCGGGCGGGGAAGCTGCGCCCGGTGTTCGACTCGGCGCTGCCGCTGGCGCGGGCGCGGGAGGCGCACGAGCGGCTGGCGAGCCGGGGGCCGTTCGGGAAGCTGGTGCTGGTTCCCTGACCCGGGGGTAGCGCGAAGGAGCGACGACGATGAAGCCACCCCAGATGCCGGAGAGCGTGCCCGCGGGGACGACGGCGCTGGACCCCAACCAGGTGCGGCTGCGCCGGATCACCGACGTCCTGCCGCGGAAGCTGAAGCAGTACGGGCTGGACGCCTGGCTGACCTTCACGCGCGAGGGGGCGACGGACTCCCTGGGCTGGGACGTGGCGGCGGACCGGGTGGTCGGGCGGGCGGCGTGCCTGTTCGGCTTCCTGGGCGGCAAGCTGGCGCGGGTGGCGATCTGCGCGAGCTACGACGTGACGTCGTTCCTCGAGTCCGGGTTGTACGAGCAGGTGGTGCCGTACAAGCAGGAGGGGATCGGCCCGCACCTCAAGGAGTGGCTGGACAAGCTCGACCCCAAGAAGGTCGCGATCAACTACTCGCGCGACGCGCCGAACATCGACGGCATCACCTTCGGCATGTACCGCTACCTGCTCGAGGTGGCGGGGCCCGGGTTCGAGGACAAGCTGGTGTCCTCGGAGCCGTTGATGATGTCGGTCAAGGGGGTGAAGCTGCCGGAGGAGGTGGCGGCGCTCGAGCAGGCGGCGGTGGCGACGCAGCAGATCCTGCGCGAGGCGTTGTCGCTGGAGCGGATCACGCCGGGGCGGACCACGGAGCTGGACGTGGGCCGGTACCTCGAGCAGCGGACGGTGGAGCTGGGGTTCAAGGTCAGCTTCATCAGCGTGATGGTCGGGCCGGACCGCGGGCACGCGGACCCGACGGAGCGGGTGATCCGGCACGGGGACCTGCTGCGGACCGACTTCGGCGTGTTCAACCAGGGCTACTCGTCGGACATCCAGCGCACCGCGTACCTGCTGAAACCCGGGGAGAAGCAGGCCCCGGAGGCGGTGCGCAGGATGTGGGACACCACGCTGCGCGCCAACCGCGCGGCGATCGCGGCGATGAAGCCGGGGGTCGAGGCGACCCGGGTCGACGCGGCGGCGCGCAAGACGATCGTCGATGCGGGGTACGACGAGTATCCGCACGCGGCGGGGCACGCCATCGGGATCAAGGTCCACGACACCGGCCCGGTGCTCGGCCCCGACTGGAAGGAGCGCTACGGCACGCTGGTCTGGCACCCGCTGGAGGAAGGCGCGGTGTACGCGGTGGAGCCGATGATCTACCACGAGATCCCGGAGGTCGGCGGCGTGGTGCAGGTCGGCCTGGAGGAGGACGTGGTGATCGAGAAGTCCGGCGCGCGCGTGATGGGCCGGCCCCAGACCGAGCTGTGGCTGCTGGGCTAGCGGCTCCGGAGGAAGCGATGCGCACGGTCCTCGCCCTGTCGTTGCTGCTCGCCGCCGTCCCGGCCCGCGCCGACCGCGGAACCCCGGCGGGCGTCGCGGACCTCCCGACGGCGCCGCCGGCGGGGATCTCGGTGCACGAGTGGGAGCTGCGCCGGCACGCCGACGAGCCGCTCGCGCCGCGGCTCGTCCCGCCCGCGGAGGTGCTGCGGCGCGGGTCGGTCAAGGCGGACGACCGGATCGTCTACGGCTACTACCCGTTGTGGCTCCGCGATCTGACCACGATCCGCTGGT
>CAZMRP010000226.1:0-7793 GCA_964568275.1 uncultured Myxococcales bacterium | reverse complement strand
CGGCTCCGACGACCGGTACGCCGAGCCGATGGCGCCTATCGAGCGCGACGGCATGCTCTACGTCTCGCAGGGCCGCGCCCTGTCCGCCATCGACCTCGCGACCGGCGAGCGCCGCTGGCGCACCGAGCTGCCGGGCCCCGTGGAAGGCCCCGGCTTCGTCGTCGCCGACCGGCTCGTCGTGCGCACCATGCTGCGCCCGCTGCAGGACCCGAGCGACCCCGATTCGATGCCCGACTGGCGCGCCTCCGCCGACACCCGCGTCGTCGCCGTCGACCGGTCCGACGGCGCCGTCGCCTGGTCGGAGACCATCGCCGAGGACACCGACGTCCGCGTCACCGCGAGCCACGTCGTCGTCGCCACCTGGCACTCACCGCCCGAGTACGGCTACGAGGCGACGGGCTACGACGACACGGCGGCCGGGTACGACGACACCGTGACGGGCTACGACGACACGGCGGCCGGGTACGACGACACCGCGACGGGCTACGACGACACCGCGATCGGGTACGACGACACCGCGACGGGCGCGGGTGCCGAGACCGACGGCCTGCGCGAGAAGGCGGCCGCCGCTCCCGACCGCGCGAAGGACGACGACGGCGCCGGGTACGACGCCGCGGCCCTCGGGGACTACTGGACCGAGCTGGCGTTCCTGCGGCTGTCCGACGGCGGCCGCGTCGGCGGGGCGCGGATGCCGGGCTACGTGCAGCACGCCTTCGGCTGGCGCGACCTGCTGCTCGTCGCCGAGGGGACCGCGGACGAGACCCGCGTGAAGCTCGTCGCCCGCACCGTGCCGGCGTGGGACCTGGCGTGGGAGCACGAGCTGCCGACCTCCGACGCCCGCGCGCTGCTCGCCGGCGACGACCTGCTCGTGACCAGCGGCTCGAAGATCCGCCGGCTCGCCCTGGCGACCGGGGCCGCGACCGCCGAGTACGACCTCGCGGCGCTGCTGCCGCCGCGGCCCGAGTGGCCCGCGACGACCGACTGGTGGCCGACGCAGTGCATCGCCGGGCTGGCCGTCGCGGGCGACTCGGTGGCCTACGTCACCGCCGAGGCGTGCGCGAGCAAGCACCTGGTGCTGCTCGACGGCCGCACCCTGCGGCCGTGGCGCGTGAGCGAGGGCGTTGGCCCGCAGATCAACGGGCTGCTCGCCGACGCCCGCCGGCTCGTCGTCGCCGTCCCCGGCGGGCTCGTGGTGGTCGACGCCACCGCCGTCGGACCGTCGCGGCTCGCGTCGACCACCTTCGAACAGCGGCTCGCGGAGGTCGCGGACCGCATCGAACGCGGCAACGTGCCGCTCGGCTTCCCGCTCGACAACGAGGCCAAGGAGTTCGTGCTGTCGGGCGAGGCGGTCCGTCCCGCCGTGCGCGCGGCCCTCGGCAGCGCGCGGCCCGCCGAACGGCTGTTCGCGGCGACCGTCCTGCGCTACCTCCCCGACCCCGAGGCGGTGCCGGCGATGCTCGAGGCCTTCGGGCCGCCCCCGCCGCTCCCGTACGGCGGCGCGTTCCTCGGCGAGACCCCCGACCCCGCGCAACTCCAGCACGCCTTCCTCGGCCGGCTGCTCGAGGCGCTGGCCGTCTGCGGCGACCCGCGCGCGCTCGACCTGTTGGCCGGGATCTTCGCCGACGCCGACACCTGGAGCGAGACGGGCCGCTCGTTCGCGCTCCAGGGGCTCGCCGCGATCGGCACCCCCGAGGCCCTGGAGAAGGTCGACGCCTACCGCGTCGCGCGCACGGCGCGCAGCGAGCCGTGGCTGCCGCGCGCCGTGGAGGGGACCGCGGGGCGGCGCTTCGACGACGCCGGATTCGCGGGCGGCGACCCCGACGCCCCCGCGCCGGTCGACGGCCCGACGCGCCGGACCTCCGACGACGGCAAGGTGGTGGCCTTCGTGGCCTACGCCGCCGGCGGCACCAGCGACCTGTGGCTGCGGGCCGAGGCGTCCGGCGACCTGCTGCCGATGTTCACCGGCGAGACGTCGACCTACGGCCTGTCGCTCGTCGCCGTCGAGCCGACCGCGGACGGGGCGCTGGTGACGGTGCGCCGCGTCGACGAGGGGCCGAACTGCGCGATCTGCGGGATGATGGGCGCGATGTCGGGCGAGCCGCCGCCGGAGCCGGTGGAGCAGAAGCTGACCTTCACCTGGGCCGCGCTGCGCCGGGACGCCGACGGCGACGGGTGGACCGACCTGCTCGAGGCGCGATTGCGGACCGACCCGGCCCAGGCCGACACCGACGGCGACGGCCTGGCCGACGGCCTCGACCCGGCGCCCCGCGGGAGCGGCTCGGGTGAGCCGCCGCCGTGCGCCACCCCGCCGTACACCGCTTGCTCCGTGGACCAGGACGGGCGGCGCCTCGACGACGGTTGTCGCCTGTGTCCCGAGGAAGTGACCGCGGCCGGTTGTTCGCGCCGCGGCGTGTTGCACGCGGCGTTCTTCGGCAACTTCGCCTTCACGCCGGGAGACGTGCCGCTGTTCGTCGAGGGGCCGGAGGAAGTGAACCTGCAGTACGAGGGGTATCCGGGGCCGGTGGTCTGGCTCACGGAGGCCGAGGCCGACGAGCTGAAGCGGCAGGTCGGGTTGGACGGCGCGACCTACTTCTCGTTCGACCAGCGGCGCGAGGAAGGCCCCGACGGCGAGTGGCGCCGCGTCGGCTCGCCGCTCGAACAGGTGGAGTTCTCGGCGGACGGCACGCGCGCCACGGTGAACGTCACGGAGTTCCGCGGCGGCCTCAACGCCGTCGGCCACCGGATCGAGCTGCGCTGCGTCGAGGGCCGGTGGTATCCGCTGTCGCTCGAGATGACCTGGATCTCGTAGGCCGGTGCCGACGGGCGAGTCGCGCGCCGCTCTCCGACGTCGGAGCAGGGAGTCGCCCGGGCTTCGTCAGGACGCCGCGCCCGTCGTCCCCGTCACTCCGGCGTAGCCGGCCGAGCCGCCGCACGCCCGGTCGCCGTCCTCACTCCCGCCGCACGAGAACCTGGCCGTAGGAGGTCACCGCGAGCACCTCCGAGCCGTCCGCACCCCAGACGGCCCGCAGGTGCGCCCCGGTCGACGCCTCGCGGACCCAGCTGCCGCCCTCGAGCATCCAGGCCACCCCTTCGTCGCCGACCACCCACAGCCGGTCCGGGGACGGGCCCCACACGTCGTTCAACAACCCCTCCGGCCGCGCGTCCGCCCTCCAGGCGTCTCCGTCCCAGTGCAGCACCCCGTCGTACCAGGTCGTCGCCCACACGTCGTCCGCCCCGAAGCCGTGGACGCTCGACACCGGGCCACGCGACGTCACGGCGATCCGCGACCAGCGCGTCCCGTCCCACCGCAGGATCAACCCCGGCCCCGGCACGTCCTCCTCCGGTGGCCCTTGGCCCACCGCCCATGCCGCCGCCGGGCCCGCCGCCCAGACGTCGCGCAACAACCCGCGCTCCGCCCCGACCGTCCGTCGCCACGCCGTCGCGTCCCAGTGCGCCCAGAGCAGCTCCCCGGCGAACGTCTCGCCGACCACCCACACGTCGTCCGGCGCCGAGCCGTGCACGCCGACGAAGTCGCCCCAGCCGTTCACCTCGGTCACCGGCCGCCAGACGAGGCCGTCCCACCGCAACACGAGGTTGTCCCCCACCGCCCACGCTTCCGTCGGCGACGACGCCCACACGTCGTGCACCACCACCCCGGGTCCGGTCTGCACCGGCACCCAGTCGTACCCCTCGCGCTCCCACAACCCGCCGACGTACGGCTCGTCCGGCGTCACGCCCCACCCGGCGACCCAGGTCGGGCCCCCGGGTACGCCGCCGACTCCGTCCAGCAGAGCCCCCGACACCCCGCCCGGCCGCGACCACCGGGCCCCGTCCCAGTGAAGCACCTCGATCGCGCCGTAGCTGAACAGGTCGCGCAACGACAGGACCCACAAGTCGTCGCCGCCCGCACCGCCCGCGGACAGCGGCCATGCCGCGGGCGGCGGCGACGCCACCACGCGCCACGTCCCTGCCGAGCGGCTCCACACCTGCCCCGTCTCGTCGGACGCCAACAGGTCCCCCGCCGCGCCGCGCCAGGGACTGCCGGGCAGGACGTGCAGGCACCCGAGCGTCGTGTCCGGTCGCCAGTCGAGCCCGTTCCAGTGCAGCACCCCCCGGCATTCCGGGTCCCGGTCGACGAGCAGCCACACGTCGTCGCGAGCGAGCGCGATCACCCGGACCGGCGGGTTTCCCGCGGGCAGCGGGACGCGGTGCCACTCCGTGCCGTCCCAGTGTCGCAGACCGACGTCGAACCGCGCCCACACGTCGTCCGACCCCGTGCCGCTCAGGCTCTGCACCGAGCCGACGCAGCCCGCCGACCGATCCCGCCAGATGCGGCCGTTCCACTCGAGGACGACGCCGTTCCATCCGCCGACCCACGCGCCGTTGCGCCCCGAGGCCCACACGGCACCCAGGCTCGCTTCGACCAACGTGTCGAGATCCTCCCACCGCGTGCCGTCCCACCGCACGACCCGGTCGCCGATCCCGACCAGCCACAATGCTCCGTCGGCCGCGCCGTAGCCGGCGTCGGGATGGTTGCCGGTCCCGAAGACGACCGGCCGAAAGGCCGAGCCGTCCCACCGCACCACCGTGTACTCGTCCGTCGAGGAGGCCAGGTCGACCCGCGAGAGCCAAGTGTCGCTCGGGCCGAACGACCAGAGGACGTGGGAGAAGTCCCCCGTGTCGTTGACCGGCGAACAAAACCCGCGTTCGTCGACGACCCCGTCGCAGTCGTCATCGATCCCGTTGCACCGCTCGGGCACACCCGGCGCACAGGACGGCTCCGTCTGCACGCGTCGCGGCTCCGCCCCCCGCCGCGCCGCCTCCGCCGGCGCTTCGCCGCCCGGGCAGTAGACCTCCCGCGCGTCCTCGCCGGCGTCGTCCCCGACACGCGACAGACACCCCTCGCCCGCCGAGCAGCCGGACACCAGGAACAGGAGCAACCCCGATGACGCCAAGCGAATCGATGAGCGCACGCGGTTCCTCCCCCGAACCCGGCCCGACGCCCCGGCCCCGGGTCCGCCCATCAGTCTACCGGCCGAATCGAGCACGCGCACGCGCGACGCCCGGCCCGCCCCGCGTCAGCGCCAATCCCACCGAACGGATCGTCCGCAGCGTGTTCCGCCTCCCTGGAACGCGTCGCGCCCGATGCGGCGCATCCGTGCGCCACCCGATAGTCGCCAACGACGGATCGCCGGTCAACCCGACCGTCCTCCCTGGTTCCGCCCGTCACTCGGCGGGGCGCAGCGGCTTGCCCGCGCCGGCCGGTCCGGGTAGGAATGGGCCCATGGCATTGCTTCACTGGTGGTGCAGGACCCGCTCGGTTCGTCCGTGGATCGTAGCCCTGGCGCTCGCGACGAGCGGCGCTGCGGGCTGCGTGAAGGAGCGCGGCGGCGGGGAGGGCGTTCCGCCGAACCCCGATCGTGGCGCCGCCGCGGCGACCGACGGAGCGCCCGACGCCGCGGGAACGCCGACGGCCGCCGTCGAGCCGTCCGATCGGTCCTCCCGGGACGCCGGCTGCGAGCCGGCCACGGTCTACGGCCCGCCGACCTGCACGACCGACGCCGACTGCGTGGCGGCGATGGGCCCGGGCTGGTTCTGCGACGCCGAGGTGCAGACCTACGACGACGGCTGCGGCGGACGCATCGAGTGGGGCCGACTGTGCGCCCCGGGCCCCGCCCCGGAGCCGTCGGACGGCGGCGCGGAGCCGGCGCCGGACGCGACGGACGGCGGCCGGGAGCTGGTGACGGACGCCGTCGAGGTGTCGCGCGAGTCCGGCGGGTCCGAGGCGAGCGAGGTCCGGGAGCGCGACCGGGACGAGATCCGGATGGTCTACGGTCCGGCGCGGGCGAACGCTCCGCTGGATCGGGAATCGATCCGGGCGGCGATCCGCGGCCAGAGCGGGGCCCTGGCCCGCTGCGCGCAGGCGGCCTGGGACGCCGACGGAACGCTCGGCGACTTCCGCGTCAAGGTGCGCGTCCTCTGGCGGCCGGACGGCGGGTGCACGGTCGAGCCGCTGCTCGAGGCGCCGGCCGCCTTCGAGGCGTCGGGCGGCCGGGCCTGCGTCCAGGTCGCGATGCAGGCGGCCCTGGCGTCGCTCGAGCCCCCGGAAGACGGCGTCGTGATCGTGATGCCGTTCAACTTCGTCAAGCCGGCCGCACCGTAGCCGCCGCACGCCCGGCCGCTTGTGGTCGCCGTCCGTCGTGGTACCCTGCGACCGATGCGGGAGTTCTCGACCGACGAGGCGCACGCCGCGGAGTTGGACGCCGCCGACCCGCTGGCGCCGTTGCGCGCGCGGTTCCACGTGCCGCCCGGGACCATCTACCTGCTCGGCAACTCGCTCGGCCTGCAGTCCCGCGACGCCGAACAGGCCGTCGCACGGGCGATGGCCGAATGGCGGGACCAGGCGATCGGCGGCTGGCTCGACGCCGACCCGCCCTGGTTCTGGCTCGCCGAACGGCTCGGCGCCCGCGCGGCGAAGCTGGTCGGCGCCGAGCCCGACGAGGTGGTCTGCACCGGGACCACGACCTACAACGTCCATTCGCTCGCCGCGACCTTCTACCGCCCGTCCGGCCGGCGGACCCGCATCCTCGCCTGCGCGCTCGAGTTCCCCACCGACCTCTACGCCCTGCAGAGCCAGCTCCGGCTCCTCGGCCTCGACCCCCGCGAACACCTCGCGCTGGTCGACGGCGACGCCGACGGCTTCGTCCGCGAGGACGAGCTGATCGCGCGGATGACCGAGGACGTGGCGCTGGTCGTGCTCCCGATCGCGCTGTTCCGCTCGGGCCAGCTGCTCGACGTGGCGCGGCTCGCCGCGGCGGCGCGCGAGCGCGGGATCCCGCTCGGCCTCGACGGCTCGCACTCGGTCGGCGTCGTCCCGCATCGCTTCGACGAGTGGGGCGTCGATTTCGCGCTGTGGTGCAGCTACAAGTACCTCTGCGGCGGACCGGGCGCGCCGGCGTTCCTGTACGTCGCCCGGCGGCACTTCGAGCGCGCGCCGGGGCTCGCCGGCTGGTTCGGCTTCGTCAAGGAGCGCCAGTTCGACCTCGCCCCCGACTTCGACCACGCGCGCGGCGCCGGCGGCTGGCAGGTCTCGTCGCCCGGCATCCTCGGCGCCGCCGCCGTCAACGGCGCGCTCGCCGTGCTGGAGCAGGCGGGCATCGAGCGGGTCCGCGAGAAGTCGCTGCGGCTGACCGAGTACCTGATCCGCCTGGTCGACGCCCGGCTGACCGACGCGCCCTACGGCTTCCGCGTCGCCACGCCGCGCGACCCGGCGCGCCGCGGCGGCCACGTGGCCCTGGCGCGGACCGCGGACGCCCTGCGGATCAAGGAGGCGCTCGCGCGGCGCGGCGTCGTCTGCGACTTCCGCCCCCCGGACACGATCCGCCTCGCGCCGTCCCCGCTCTACACGTCGTTCGGCGACGTGCACGCGGCCGTGCGCCACCTGCGCGAGGTCGTGGACCGCGGGGAGCACGAACGCATCGACCCGCATCGCCGCGCGGTGTCCTAGGGCGGCCGGCCGGATGCCCCGGGCCGAACCGCGGGGGCTCGAGTCCGCGGCCCGGCTGCCGCGTCCCCGCCAACGGGGACCCCGTCGGCGGTGTCTGACGGTCCGCCGGCCGGAGCGGACGAGGCGCCGCGGGAGGAAGGCGAACCTGATGTCACGGCAAACCACACGCCACGCCTGTTGCCTAGTGCTCGGCCTGCTCGTCGCCTGCGGCGCCCGCCGCGGCGCGGACGGGACGCCCGGGGACGACCCGCGGGCCGCGGACTCGGGCGCGGTGTCCCCCGGCGTC
>CAZMRP010000225.1:0-7812 GCA_964568275.1 uncultured Myxococcales bacterium | reverse complement strand
GCACAGCCACGTGGCGAACATCGGCGACGTGCGCAGCCTGGTGATCCACCCGGCGACGACGACCCACAGCCAGCTGACCGCCGAGGAGCAGGCGACCACCGGCGTCGACCCCGGCCTCATCCGCCTGTCGGTCGGCCTCGAGGACGTCTCGGACATCATCGCGGACCTCGACCGTGGCTTCGCTGCGGCGAAGGGCTGAGCCGTCTGGAGTGCATCCCGATCCGGGTTCCCGCCGTCAAGATCACGTGAAGGTGCGTGACACGTGGTGCCCGGATCAGCTCCACTGTCGGCGGTGAACGCTGCGACCGCCACGCAGGCGGACCGACGACGTAGGCAGGTGCTCCTCAGCCGGTGGTTGCTCGGGGCAGCTGTCGTCGCGCTCGTTGCGGTGATCGCCTACGCGGCGGTCACCGATCGCGCCTCGCCTGGCGAGGCGGACTTCGTGGCACGGGTCCGTGATGTCCATCCGGAGCTGTCACCCGCCCGGGCCCCCGATGAGCGCCTGATCGATGTCGCCCGTTCGACGTGTCGACCGGAGGGCATGTCGAGTGTGGACCGGCGATGGCTCAACCAGATCGGCGTCGAGGTCGAATGGTTCACCGACGCATCGCAGGTCCTGTGCCCGTCACGTTGAGTCCCGACGGCTCTCAGCGGTCGATCGTGACCGACGGAGCGCCGAAGGCGACCGTGATCGTCGCCGGCATGCCGATCAGGTCGACCGGGTCACCCAGACGGGCGCCCGAGGCGATCGACACCACGCCGCCCTTGTGCTCGCCGGCGGTGATGGTCAGGTCCAGTCGGGTGCCACCGTCGGGTGTGTCCTCGACGTCGATGACGAACGCGTCGTAGTCACCGTCGTCGAGCAGGGGTTCTCCAGCGGGTTCGTCGACGTCGGTTCCCTCGGGCATCGACAGCGACGGTATCCCTACCGGTCTCACCCTGCCCGTCTCACCCTGCCCGTCTCACCCTGCCCGTCTCACCCTGCCGGTTCGAACCGGTAGCCCATGCCGGACTCCGTGTGGAAGTAGCGCGGTCGAGCGGGATCCGGCTCCAGCTTGTGGCGCAGGTTGGACATGTGGACGCGGAGGTACTGCGTCTGGTCGTTCACCCCCGGTCCCCAGATCTCGTTGAGGAGCTGGCGCTGGGTGATCAGGCGACCGGGATGCGCGACCAGTCGTTCGACGAGCCCCCATTCGATCGGCGTGAGCCGCACCTCCTCGACATCATCGCCGACGGTCCGTGTGACGCGTCGGGCCGCGAGGTCGATCGTGAAGTGCGGTGTGGTCACGATCGGTTCGACGACGTCCGGCTGGCGCCGCCGGAGAGCGACGCGAAGTCGTGCCAGGAGCTCGCCCATGCCGAACGGCTTGGTCACGTAGTCATCCGCGCCGGCATCGAGCGCCGTGATCTTGTCTGACTCCTGACCTCTGACCGACAGGACGACGATCGGCACGTCGCTCCAGCCGCGGAGTCCCTCGATGACGTCGACGCCGTCGATCCCCGGCAGTCCGAGGTCCAACAGCACGGCGTCGGGTCTCGCTGCGGCGGCGCGCGTCAGGGCCTCCTCGCCCGTGCCGACGACGTCGACGTCGTACCCGCTCGCCCGCAACGTGACCGACAGCGCCTTGCGGATCTGCGGCTCATCGTCGACCACCAGGATCCTGCTCATCGGCGGACCTCCTCGACCGTCCTGTCTGCGGTCGGTGCCGGGATTCCGGGGTGGCGACCGTTGTCGGCGACGGGCAGCTCGAACACGGCGGTGAGCCCCCCGCCCGGGGTGTCCTCCATCTCGAGGTGTCCTCCCACAGCGAGTGCGAACCCGTGGGCGATCGCGAGGCCCAGCCCGACCCCGGCCTGGTTCGAGCGGTCTCCCATGCGCTGGAAGGGCGACCGAACACGCACGCGGTCAGCCGGAGGGATCCCCGGACCGTGGTCGATCACCCGGACGTGGACCCTGTCGCCGATGACCGCTGCGTCGACGAGGACCGGAGTCGTCGGGGGTTGCACCACCAGGGCGTTGGCGATCACGTTGGCGAGGGCACGTTCGGTCAGCGCCGGGTCCACGTCGACCAGCGGCAGATCGGCGGGAACGTGCACTTCCACTCGTGGGTCGCCGCGGTCGTCCAGACCCACGCCGTCGGAGTTGCTGCGGTCGGGCAGGAACGGGTTCTCCGTGCCGGGCCCCAGGTGCGCCCCGGGCAGGAACGTCTCGTACCCGTCCGGCACCTCGAGCCGCCCGTCGGAGGCGTCGCCGTCGCCCCACACGCAGCGGCCGTCGAAACAGATCTGGCCGGGGTCGCAGTCGAAACCGCCCTCGCAGGGCCCGCCGAGCGTCGGGGTGTGCCCCGAACCGCAATCGCAACCCCGGGCGGCGAACGCCAGGGACAGACCCGCGGCCAGCACCCCCAAGATCCCCGTCCCGCGTCGAAGCATCACAACCTCCCCTCCCCGCGCCGGCACACCCCCGTCTTCCGCCCCAAGCGCCCACGCGGCGACCGCCGCCGTCCTCCGCATACGGAACACCCTGCGAACGTTCCAGGAGCCCGCCACGGACGGCGGAGCGTCACCCCGAACACCCCACGCATGCGCCCGAACAGGTCAACCCGAACGGTTCGGCCGTGGGGTCCACGCACGTGCACGACCGGCACTCGCCCCCCAGGCAGATGCCCGTGGGGTCCGGGATCAACCCCGTCTCGCCGGGACACAACCAGCCGCCCGAGTAGGAACAGCGCGGCACGCCCTCGTCGACCAACCCGTCGCCGTCATCATCCAGGTGGTTGCAGATCTCCGGCGTCGCAACGGTGACGCAGCGCCCGCCCAGGCAACTGCCGGGCGTCGGCGGCGAGCTTCCGACGGTGCACTCCATCCCGTCGGGAGACCAGACGTCCGGCGGACACGCGGCGGTCCCTCCCGAACAAAGCTCCCCGGGGTCGCAGACCCCCGTCGACGGGCGGCAGACGTCACCGGCCGGCCGGAACAGGTTCGTCGGGCAGCCCGACGAGCCGCCCGTGCAGGTCTCCGGCACGTCGCAGGCGCCCGCCGAAACCCGGCACACGTAGGTCGACGGCCGGAGGGTGTCGGCCGGGCAGGTCACCGAGGACCCGTTGCACTGCTCCGCGACGTCGCAGGCGCCGGCTGCGGGACGACACAGCGTCCCGGAAGCCGCCGCCGTGCAGCGTCTCGCGGCGACGTCGCAGCCGGCCACGCAGCCGGCCACCGGACAGGGGGTGCCGGTGCCGACGCACGCGCCGTCCAGGCACTCGTCGGTCAGCGTGCACCAGTTCCCGTCGTCGCAGGCGGTCCCGTCCGTCGCGTCGACGGGCCCGCAGACGCCGGTGGACGGCTCGCAGACGCTGAGCCGGCACGGACTCGCCGTCGGCGGGCAGGTGACGATCGTTTCCGGGTCGACCACGCACGCGCGGTCCAGACAGACCAGCGTCCCGTTGCACAGGTTGCCGTCCTCGTGCGGCCGACAATCGTCGTCCCCGACGCAGGTACAGACCGACGTACCGCCGCCGCAACTACCGCCCGGCTGGCAGACCTCCCCTTCGGTGCACGCATTGCCGTCGTCGCAGTCGTGGCCGACCGCCACCGGATGCGCGCAGCGACGGCCGCCCGCGACCGCCGCACACAGGTCCTGCGTGCACGGGTCGGCGTCGATGCACTCGTCGTGCCCGTGGCAGGAGAAGGCGCAGTCCCGCTCGCACCCGTCCCCGGCGACGTCGTTGCCGTCGTCGCACTCCTCGCCGGGATCGACCACCGTGTTGCCGCACTCGAACTCCGCATCCGCATCCGCGTCCGCGTCGGCATCGGCATCCGCGTCGCCGGCCTCGGCCGCCGTCTCCGTCGCCTCCCCGTCGAAGGCTCCATCGACCTCGGTGTCGTCCGCGACGACGGAGCCGCAACCGAACAGCAGCGCGACGGCGGCCGCCGGCGCCAGACCCGGGATCGTCCACACGCTGCGCATCCTCGCCTCCCCGCGTCGCGCGCCGCGACGCGCGACTCAGCACCCGGCGTCGGTGCGGTAGAAGCTGTAGCGCAACCGGTACGGCAGGCAACTCGACGCCCCGGCCGGCGAATCGACGCGCAGGTAGAACGTCTTGCCGTCGTCGTAGCTGCAGGTGCCGGACCAGCAGGTCGTCAACTCGTAGGCCCCCTCCGTCGAGTTCCAGTCCGACGACGTCGCGCACAGCTCGCTGGGGAAGGCGCCGCACGACCCGTCGCGGAAGACGCACAACCGGAGGTCCTCGCGGGGCATGCCCACCGGTGGATGAAGCAGCGCCGTGAAGCGGTAGCAGCACTCGGTGGTCCACGGGACGCAGGCGCCCGAATGCTCCTCCGCGACGACCTGGTACCAGTCGACGTCGGCGGCGCCGTCGGTCCGGTACAGCGTCGTCTCCACCACCGGCGTGTGCAGCGGAGTGCGCGCGTCCTGCTCCACGGTCGTCCCCAGGCCGCGCGCCGCCTCGCAGCTCTCGTTGGGGTCCAGCGTGTCCGCCGCCAGCCCCTGGTCGGTGACGCCGTCGCAGTCGTCGTCGATGTCGTTGCAGGTCTCCGCGACGGGCCGGACCCCGCCCGTGCACTCGCCCCAGACCCCGGCCACGCAGCTCTGCAGCCCCGGCTCGCACGCCCCCAACTCGCCCCAGTCGCCGCACGATTGCGTCGCGCCGACGATGCAGTCGCACCCCTCGTCCGGCGCCCCGCTGCAGTCCTCGTCGCGCCCGTCGCACGTCTCCGTCGCGCCGGGGTGCACGTCCGGGTCGTCGTCGTCGCAGTCGTCGCGGTTCGCCACGTATCCCGCCGGCTTCTGGCACGCATCGACCGCCCCGACCGAGAACCCGTGACCGTCCCCGTCCGCGTCCGGATACCAGCGCGTCCCCCCCTCGTCCGTCTCCGTGTCGCAGTCGTTGTCGAGACCGTCGCAGACCTCGTCGGTCGGCCGCGGCGCCGAGCAGGTCGCCCAACGCCCCGCCAGGCACTGCCGCACCCCGACCCCGCAGATGCTGGAACAGTCCTCGACGAGTTCCTCGTCGGTCGCGCCGTCGCAGTCGTCGTCGAGCCCGTTGCAGACCTCCGGGACGCAGGAGCCGTGTTCCGCGCAACCGAGCCCCAACCCCCCCGCGAACGCCGACGCGGCGACCAGCAACCAGGCGAGCGCTCGATGCATCCAACAGCCTCCACATCGAGGTTGACGCCCGCGAGCCGGAAAGTCAAACGGTCGACCGGGCCGGAGGTCCGGGGACTACGGGATCGCCGGGCATTCCCCGGTCGGCAGGCAGCGCACCAACTCGGCGTCCATCCAGCGCGCGCAGCCGACCAGCAGCCCCCCGGCGGCGTCGACCGCCACGCCGGAGCAACGCCCGAAGGCCGGCCAGTGATGCTCGAAGCGAGCCTCCAGCGTTCCCGGCTCGTAGCACGCGAACAGGCCGTCGTACTCCAGCGCCGTCTCGCTCGCGTAGTCCCCGACACCCACGACGCACAGCTCCCCGGCCGGCCCCCGCACCGCACGGTTGAAGCGGTCGTACCCCTCCGTCGGGTTCCAGGGCGTCGGCGCGGTCCAACCCTCGGTCTCCGACCACCGCAAGCGAACCGCCACCCCGCCGGTCATGTTGCCGCCCTCGCCGACCATCAGGACCCCCTCCCCGTCCTGCAGCAGCGAAGCCGGGAAGAACCAACCGAGCGCCGGCGGACGCAGCGTCCAGTCCCCGAGCGGCTCGCCGATGCACGACGGGTCCGTCGCCGCCGCGTCGGGCGAATACGTCCGGAGGTACGAGTCGGTCGCGGTGATCCCCGAGACCCAGATCCGCTCGCCGAACGCCGCCACGTCCTCGACCCAGGCGTTGACCTCGGTCGTCGGAATGCCGACGCAGGCGGTGCCGTCGACGTGCTCGCGGACCACCCGCGACTCCCAGACCGGCTCGTCCCGAACCATCTGCGCGCTCGCGCCGCCGATCCACCAGCCGCCGTCCGGCGCGCGCGCCACCGCCGGATACCAGGCCGTCGCCCAGTCGGCGCCCGTCGAGTGCGGACGAACCTCGAGCAACTCGAGCGGACTGCGCCGGAACAGCGCGTGCAGCACCCCGGTCTCGGTGGGCGTCACGGAGACGTCCCACGGCTCGTAGGAGCCGAACGCGTGGATCGTCTCGCCGTCCACCACGATCCTCGTCGCCGTGCTCCAGGTGTCCGTCGGCCCGGAGAAGACCTGCTGCCGGACCAGCTCGCCGCAGCTGTCCAGCTGCATCAACACCGCGACCGAGCCCAGGCTGCCCGAGACGTAGATCGCCGTCCCCGACGGGTCCGCCGCCACCCCGTACAACCAGAGCCCCGGCAGCGTCTGCCGCCAGACCGGCGGACACGCGGCCGGGACGCAGTCCAGCCCGTGCGGCACGTACCCGGAACTGCACTCGCAGCTCGCCGTCCCGCCCGAGGTCACGACGCAGGTGCCGTGACCGGAACAGATCACGCCGCGACAGGCGTCGGGGGGATCGCCCGGCAGGCAGTACAACCCCTCGGCGTGGTAGCCCCGCGCACATTCGCAGTACGGCGTGATTCCCGACAGGAAGCAGACCCCGTGGCCGGAGCAGTCGACCCCGTCGCACGGCCCCGGCAGCGGGTCGGAGCCGCAGCCGGCGGCGACGAGCGCCCCGAGCGTCGGACCGAGCCAGCGGGCCGGCGGAACACGCATCCGGTGCAAGCATGACCCGGAACGCGACCGGCGGGCAAGTCGCCCGATTTGACCTGCCCTTCCACCCGCGGCAAGCTGCGCCCCAGGAGGAACCCATGACGCGCACGACAGCCTGGTACATCCCGCTCGCACTCGCCCTGCTCGCCGCCTGCGGACCGGCCCAACCGCCCCCGGACGACCCGACCGCCCAGGACCCGCCGCCGGTCGTGGAGCCGACCCCGGACCCGGACCCGGAGCCCGTCGAACCGCCGCCGCCGGACGAACCGACTGCGCCGGACACGACGGCTGCAGGCTCCGACCCCGCCGCGATGCAGGCGCTGCTGCAGGACCGCTGCACGAGCTGCCACGGCCTCGACAAGGTCGACGCCGAACGGACCGACCGCGCCGGATGGACCGAGATCGTCGACCGGATGATCGGAGCGGGCGCGGTGCTGACGGACGCCGAACGGGCCGACCTGATCGAGTACCTCGCGACACGCACGCCGTCCTGAGGCCGAGCCATCCTAGACCGAAAGCACGCCGATGAGCCGCACGATTCGACTGCTGCGCCACACTGCCCGGCTGCTGCTGGTCCTGACGCCGCTGACCCTGCTGACCGGCTTCCTCACCGCCAAGTGGTTCGTGGCCGAGGGGTGGATCGCCCCCGCGACCGCGCGCGCCTGGCACGTCCAATGGCTGCCGCTGGCCTTCGTCCCCGTGGTCTTCGTCCACTCGCTGTCCGGCATCCTGTTCCTGCTCCAGCGGAACAAGCGGTTCGATCGGCCGGCGGTCCGCGCCGCCGCCGCAGTGCTCTGGACCGCGGTGCTCGGCGTGTTCGTCTGGCTCTACCTCGCCCGGCCGCCGGCACCCTCACGCGTTGCGGAACCTGACCCGCAGGCGGAGCACGACGCGACCATCGACGCGGAGCAGGCCGCACCGGATGCGACGGACGAGCCCGCGGCCGCGCCGCTCCACGGTGCGGGCGACGGGTCGACCACGACGGAGGCTTCGCCGGTCGTCCCGGCCGCCGTCCCGGACGCCCCCGTCCCGCCCGACGCGCCGACCGGCGAACCCGGCGCGGAGACGCTCGCCGAGGCGGACGCCTCCACCAGCCCCGACGCGCCGCCGACGGCGCCGGATGTCGCCGC
>CAZMRP010000224.1:0-7818 GCA_964568275.1 uncultured Myxococcales bacterium | reverse complement strand
GAGGAGCGCGCCGGCCGCCGTCCACGCGCCCCGCCCCAGTCGGTCCCGTCCGAGCCGCAACAGCGCCGCACGCTCGGCCGGGGTCCAGCCGGCCGCCTCGGCCGGCCGCAGCTCGGCCAGCGCCGCGATCGCCGCCCGCAGGCCCGCTTCGTTCGTCGCCGCCGCCACGGCTACACCTTCAGGTTCGCGATCAGCCCCATCGCCGTCTGGTGCTGGGACGACATCACGTTGCTGGCCAACTGCAGCACCTGGTTGCGACGGCTGAGCAGCCGGTTGAGCCCCAGCATCCCGATCTCCGCATCGGACGACAGGTTGTCCGAGCGGTCGCGCAGCGCCTGCAACTCGGACGCCAGCTCCTCGCGGCTGACCCACGTCACCGCCTGCCCGCCCCGTTCCGCCGCGATTCGTTCGGCCTCCGTACGATTCGCCGTCCGGAACGTCTGCGCGTTCAACGCGTCCGCGTAGTACGCGTCGTCGAAGCCCTGCTCCCCGCTCGGCGTGGGCGGGGGGCGAGGAGTCGTGTCGAGCGGACACACCTCCCCGAGCGACGCCAGCGTCCCGTCCGCATCGCGCACCGAGCAACGCCCGTCCCCCAGCGGGTCCCGGCCGACGTCGACCGACACCACCCCCCCGGCACCGCCGTTCGCCGCCGCGTCCCACGCCAGGTCCTCCCGACCCGCCGACGACAGCGGCACCCACGTGCCGTCCTCGTCGCCGCACCGGTCCAGGTGCGCCTGCAGCTCGGCGATTCGCTCGCCGTAGGCCTTGCGGACCGCGTTGAGCCGCTGCATGTCGGTCAACCGCGTGCCGATGTCCAGGTCGAGGGTCTCGACCTCGAGCAGCGCTACGAAGAAGGCGATGTCTCCAAGCTCGTGAGACACCGGCCCGGAACCCGTCATCGAGCCCGCACCACCCACACCTCCAACCGTCATGACTCACCTCCCCATCGTCCGGTAGACGAAGTCCACCGGTGACATCCGACCCCCGCCCCTGGGACCCGCGGGGACCGACACGACCGGACGTTCGCTCGGCAGATCTTCGAACCACCGGCTCCCGTCGCTCGCAGCCCGACGCACGGCCGCGACCACCGACGGCGGAAGCCTCCGCAGCCAGTCGGCACTCCGGCCCCGCAACCCGACCCGCGCCGCCAGCGCCTCGCCTGCCTCCACGGAACCGGCATGTGCCGCCCGGAACTCCGCGAGCCTCCGTTCGAGATCCTGTGTGCCCATGCCACACCCTCCTCGCCGGCTCGACCGTCTCTCGGTCTCGTCCGGCGAGGCAGGGCTTCGCGCGGGCCCGGTTGGCTGTTGCGAAAAAAAAGAGGGGACGGCACGCTGGTGCCATCCCCTCGAAAAAACGAGCCTCGTTCGGCCGGTCGTCCGGCCGACGATCAGTTGACCGTCACCCCCAGCGCCTTCTCGAACCGACGTTCGACCTTCGCCTCGGTGTCTCCACAGGCCAACGCGACCTCCTTGACCAGCATCCGGCGGGCGGTGTCGAGCAGCTTGCGCTCCCCGAACGAAAGCTCCTTCCTCGACCGGAGCCGCAGCAGGTCACGCATCACCCGGGCCACCTCGGCGGCCGAGCCCGAATGGAGCAGCTGCTGGTAGTGACGATGCCGGCGGCTCCAGGGAATCCCCGACACCGCCGGGCGCCGCTCCTTGAACACATCGACCAGGGCGGTCGCCGTCTTGCGGTCGATCGGCCGCCGCAACCCGGCTACCTGTGCCGTTTCCACGGGCACCACCATTCGGATCCCCGTGTCCCGCACCACGATCACGTAGTAGTCCTTCGTGACCCCCTCGATCTGCCGCTTCTCGATCGCTACGACCTCCCCCAATCCGTGCGCCGGACTGACCACCGGGTCGCCCACCCCGAACGAAACGCTCGGTCCGTAGCTTGCCTTCCCCGCCTCGAGCGCCCCCGCAGTTGCTCCCATTCGATCGTCGCCTCCTTCGTCCCGTCGTCCTTCGCGCGCCTTCGACCCCCCCTCGTTCCTTGAACGCGGAAGTACTGGGAGTATTCCACTGCGTCCGCCTCGTGTCAATGGGATTCTTCGTCCACCGACTCGGTCGTGTCAATGATTTCCAATAGATGGGCTGTGTTCCGGTTCGTGAGCACAGGTTGATGGTCATGCCCATCGCTACATCCGTTCAGCGTAGGGAAGATGGCGCTCGCGTCGTACCTGGTCTACCATCGGGGCGATGCGTCGCGCCGCGAACGGGTTCCTGGTCGGTCTACTGGTTCTGACGGTCCTCGACGCGGCCTGGGGGCAGAGTCTTGCCTCCTCCGCCTACCTGCCGGCCTCGGTCGTCGTGCGCCCCGAACGCGCCCTGGTCTACCGCGGCCCGGACAAGCAGGGGGGCCGGCGAGGGACGGTCGTTGGGGGCCAACGCCTTCCGGCGTACCGAACGGCCAACGGGCCCGGGTGTTCCTCGCGCTGGGTCGAGGTCTACGCGGAAGGCTGGGTGTGTGGAACCGACCTCCTGGCCAGTCCGTTGCCGCCGGATGCCGTCGCCCTGCCCGAGCTGCCGGTGGGGCAGATCACGCCCTACCCCTGCGCCTTCGCCCGCGAGGAAGGCGCGCCCCTCTTCTCCCGGCTGTCGGATGCCGTGATCGACTACTCCGAGCGCTGGCTGGACGGCGGGTTCGCCGTCGCCGTCCGGCGCAAGGTGTACTACGACGGCCAGCGCTTCTACCGCAGCGCCGGCGGCCTGTACGTTCGCGCGTCCGACGTGTTCCTCGCGCGCCCGTCCACGTTCCAAGGCGAACAGCTCGCCGGGCGGGAGCTCCTGGGCTGGACGTTCCGACAGAGCACGCGGGTCTACGACGAGTTGCCCGGAAGCGCGCGTTCCTCCTTCTCGTCGGTCGGCCGGCAGGTCGTGTTCCGGTTCGCCGCCGAGCACGAGGTGCGTGGGGTGTCGTACCTGCAATCGACCGACGGCCGCTACGTGCGGGCGAGCGACCTCCGACAGCCGACCTACCTCGAGCCGCCCGAGCCGGTGGGACCGTACGACGTCTGGTTCGACGTCGACACCGCCCATCAGGTGCTCGTGGCCTACCGCGGCACGGAACCGCTCTTCGCGACGCTGATTTCCTCGGGCCGCCGCGGGCACTCCACGCCCCGCGGCACCTACCGGATCTGGGTCAAGCTGATCACCGGACGCATGGCCAACGAGGAGCCGTCCGACCCCGACGAGAAGCCCTACTACCTGGAGGACGTGCCGTGGGTGATGTACTTCAACGACGACATCGCCCTGCACGGCGCCTACTGGCACCGCTCGTTCGGCCAGGTGCGCAGCCACGGCTGCGTGAACCTCGCCCCACTGGACGCCCGCCGGGTGTTCGACCTGGCGCAGCCGGCACTGCCGCGTGGCTGGTGGTCGGTGCTGCCGTCGCCCGACGACCCGGGTTCACTCGTGCGGGTCCGCTGATCCTGCAACGGGAGCGTCCGCTCCGGGGGCCGACCCGGGGGGGTCCTCGACGGCGCCCGCGGGGCGCGTGGCCGCCGCCACCTGCTCCAGCAACGCCGCGGTCCGGTCTCCTGCTCCCGGCGGGCCGAGCACCAGCCAGACCCACCGCCCGTCGTGACGGACCCCGGCGACGCCGGCCGGCCCGGTCAACGTCCATTCCACGGTCGCGTCCTCGGCGTCGCCGCCGGCCGCGGTCCCGGAAGAAGCCGCACCGGTTCCTGCGTCCGGCGAGCCCTCGGCTCCGCCTCCTCCGGCCGCGGCGGCGACCGGCGTCGCCGTCCCGGTCGGCTCCGCTCCCAGCCACGCGCGCAGCGCCGCGACCGCCGCCTCGCGGAATTCGGCCGCTTCCCCTGCCGGCCCCTGTGGGTGCTCTTCGGGTGCCGGGTCCCACACCGTCGCCCACACGACCCAGCTCGTCGCACCGGAGGCGAGCGAGCGGGGCGCTTCGCCGCAGTCCGGCGCGGCACCGCAGGCCCACAGCCGATCGTCCAGCGGCAGCGCACCCGACAGGCAGGCCGGCGGCGCCGCGACGTCCGGCACGAGCAGCGCCAGGCGGTCGCCGCCCCAGCCGGCCGCGGCAGCGGTCGCCGTGCCGCGCGCGAGCCGCGAATCGAGCCACAGCCGCAGCACGAACTCGCCGCCCGTGTCCTGGTACGCCGTCCGCCATCCCGGAAATGCCCCGTCGTGGAAGCGGACCGACACCGGCTGGTCCGCGCCGCCGTACTTCTCGGGATGGATCACCTGCTCGCTGCTCTCCGGCGGTCGCCGGAACAGCGCATCGACCGCCTCCGTGCCGCCACGGTCGAGATGCTCGCGGACGAACGCGACCCCCTCGACGTACGGAAACGAGAGGAACTCCAACAGCGCGGTCGTCGCTCCCAGCCCCGTGGCCTGCAGCGGCACGACCATCGACCGCAGCCGCTCGAGGTCGCGGGGAACCGTCCATTCGAGCGCGGCCCAGCCGCCGTCGAACTGCAGCGCCGTGCTGGTCAGCGTCGCGTCGCCCTCGCAGACGGCGGCAAAGGCCAACCCACGGTCGCCGTCGTCCTCCAGCGCATCCTGCCGATCCCCGATGGCGAACAGCTGGTCCTGCAGCGCGTGTACGATCTCGTGCCACAGCGTCAGGTCCGCCTCCGCGGGAAACAGGTCGTCCAGCACGTAGGTCGTCCGGTCGTCCGGGTCGTAGAGTCCCGCGACCTGCTGCTCGTACAACTCGTACAACGCATCCTCGTAGCCCGCCGCCGTCTCGAGCAGCCCGAGCCGCTCGAGCAGCACCCCCTCGGCGCGGAGCTCCTCGGGGGGAGACTCCTCGCGCAGGCGGCGCCGCACGTGCTCGATCAACGTCGCCCGGCTCAGCAGCTCGGTCCGGATCGGCGCGGTCGGCCGCAACCCCCGGCCCCGGGCAATCCGCTCCGCCACCTCCTGGGCCCGACGCAACAGGGCGTCCCGGTCCATCCGCTCCTGGGCCGCGGCTGCGGGAAGCTGCAGGGCGAGCGCCGCGGCGCAGAGCCGTGCGAGGCCGAGCACAGGTGTGGCTCGGGTCAGGCGAACGCCCTAGGAGCAGGCGTTGGCGGCGCCGGGCGTGCCGTGGTTGCCGTCCGACCCGTAGGTGTCGGTCGCCCGCGCGGGGCACCAGTTGGCGGCGGTGTCGTTGTCCACGGCATCGATGTGCCCCGGGTTCAAGGTCAGCGAGAGGCCCGACGTCCACGTGCCGGGGATGGTGTAGTTGATGGCATCGATCACCACGCCGTCGAACTCCACCGACAGCGCCAGCGCGCCCGTGTCCGGGAACGCCAACGTGCTGTACTGGTGGTTCACCGTCACGCCGCCGTTGGCGGTGGTCGTGGCGTTGATGCCGAACACGAACCAGCCGCCGACGGGCACGGCGTCGGTCGAGGTCGTCGGCACGGTGTAGGTGGCGGTGCCGGCGCGCAGCAGGAACCCGGCCAGGTCGATCGTCGCGCCGGCCGTGTTGGTGACCTCGAACCACTCGCCCGCCGTGTCCGCCACGCCGGCCGAATCGAACATCACCTCGGTGACGACCACGTCGCCGATGCCCACGACCTCCACGGTCACCGTCCGCGTGATCGGGCCCCCCGGGCCGCTCGCGGTCAGCGTGTAGACCGTCGTCTGCGTCGGCTCCACGGTCGCCGTGCCGTCGACGGCGAAGGTCCCCGGCAACGTCGCGTCCGCCGGCACGGCGCCGATCGACACGGCCGTCGCGTTGGTCGTGGCCCAGCTCAGCGCGACCGAGCTGCCGCCCTCCGCGATCCGGTCCGGCGTGGCCGTGAAGGAGTCGATCACCACGACCGCCGCGGAGGAAACCGTGACGGTCGCGGTGGCCGTCGTCGGCGCCGTGGCGGAGCCGGTGGCGGTCAGCGTGTAGGTCGTGGTCACGGTCGGAGTGACGGTCGCCGTCCCGTCCAGCTCGAAGGTGGCCGGCAGCGTCGCGTCGGCCGGGTCGGCCGTGATGACGACCGCGTCCGCCCGCGTCGTGGCCCAGGTCAGCGTCGTCGTGCCGCCGACGGTCACGGCCTCCGGGATCGCCGTGAAACTGTCGACGAGCGGGCGCGCCCGCACGAGGATCCCGACCTGCGCGGTGTCCAGGAAGTCCCCGTTCTGCGCCGTCAACGTGTAGACCGTCAGCGCCTCACGGGTGTCGCCCATCCCGGTGAAGGTCGGCGTGAAGTCGAGCGTGCCGTCCGCCTCGGCGCCGGTGAAGCCGGCGATCGACGGCGAGACCGTCAACTCGGTCGCATTCTCGGTGGACCACGACAGGGTCACGGTTCCGCCCTCGTCGACCGCCAGCGGGTCGGCCTGGAACGACACGATGTTCGGCACCGTCGGCAGGGAGGAGCGCACCGTCACGGAGGCGAAACCCAGGACCGCGCCGTCCGCGCCCGGCAGCTTGAGGGCGTACAGCCGGCTGGTCGTCGGCGAGACGTCGCGCGTGCCGTCGACGAAGCCCGTTCCGTCCGCATCGGCCGTGGCCAGCGCGGTCCAACTGGAGGGCGCGCGCGGGTTCACCGTCGCATCGCACAGCTCGACCTGCGTCACGTTCCGCACCTTGAAGATCAGCACCGTGGAGGCCCCGGGATCAATCGACCGCGGATTCGCACGGAAGTCCTCGACCCGGGGACCGGCGGTCGTCGTGGTATCGAGCCGCACTTCGTGCCACGTGCTGACCACCGCCGAGCCGTCGCGGCCCAACGCGGTCAGCTGGAAGCGCGTCGCTTCCCAGACCGGCACGAGCTGCGAACCGACCCGCATCGTCGCCTCGTTCAGCCCCACGATGCGGACCGTGCCGCCGGGGCAGAACGACGCCTCGTCGCCCGCCGCGAAGCCCGTGCACGCCTCGAGCCTTACGCTCTGGGCCCCGGTCACTTCCCAGGCCGCCAAGGCGCTGCCCCCGAGCGCCACGGTCGTCGGAGTCACGACGAAATCCGCAATCCCGAGCGGTCCGTCCCCGTCGTCGTCCGAGCCACAGGCGGTCGCCAGCGACAACAGGACCAGCGCCGCACCCAACATCAGCTTCCGCATACTGTTCCTCCTCCCGGGCCCGCGAGCGGGCTTCGGAATGTTCTCCGGCAGGCGGATGATACGCGAGCGGCCCGCAACGTCAACCGAAAACCCCTTCCCCGGTGTGCCCTTCCGCCCTCGTCGTTTTCGTGACAACATCCGCACCCGGCGTCCAACGACGCCCGCGCTGTCCATGGACCCAACGGCCCAATCGGTGTCTCCCCCCTCCCCCGCGCTCGCGCCCGTGGAGCTGATCGGCGTGGGACGTCTGTTCGGACCCGTTCCGGCCCTCGCCGCCGTCGAGCTGCGACTCGAAGCCGCCGCCCTCACCCTCGTGGTCGGCCCCAACGGCGCCGGCAAGTCCACCCTGCTGCGCCTCCTGGCCGGCCTGCTCGCACCCTCCACCGGCTCCCTGCGCTACGCCGGACGCTCCGCCGACCAGCTCGGTCTCGCGCTGCACGCCGGACGCGCCTACCTGGCCCACCGCACGCAGCTCTACGGCGACCTGACCGTCGGCGAGAACCTCGCCCTGGCCGCCGCCCTGCGCGGACTCCCGACCGACGCCGTCCACCCCTGGCTCGACCGGTTCGAGCTCCGCTCCCTTGCCGCGCGGCCGGCCCGCGTCTGCTCCCGGGGCCAGGCCCAGCGGGCGGCGCTGGCCCGCTCGTTTCTCGGCCATCCGTCGCTGCTCCTCCTCGACGAACCGACCGCCGGCCTCGACGCGGAGGGCACCGCCGTCCTGCGCGAGGCGGTCGCCGCGGCGGTCGGCCGCGGCGCCGCCGTCGTGCTGGCGACCCACGAGCCCCAGCGGTTCGCGGACCTCGCC
>CAZMRP010000223.1:0-7819 GCA_964568275.1 uncultured Myxococcales bacterium | reverse complement strand
AGAACTACGGAGAGGTCGCGGACGGAGCCTACGACACCATCTGGGGCGGTTCCGGAGACGACGACATTGTCGACCCGGCTGGTTCTGGCGCGTACTACGGTGAGCTTGGGTGTGACGTCATCACCGCCACGAAAGGAGAGGGGATCGAAACCTCGTGCCACTGCGGAACCGACTCGCCGAATTCCGGGACCATTTCGTGGCCCTTGAGTGGCGGTTGTCAGTGTTCGAGGATCGTCAACTGCACGCAGGACTGCCGTGGCGGCGGCGGTGTTCCATGCCCGGACAACGAACCGCTCGGGGGTGAGGAGTTCTCCTCAACTTCGGGGCAAGACGCACCGGATGGCTCCGGGCCGAACCACTGCTCGAACGACCCGGATGGTGGGGTCTGTACGAGCGAGGAACCGGGATGGTAGCGCGGACCGTACAGGCGTCGGCATTCGCAGCCCTGCTGCTCGTGGCAGCGGCCTGCGGAGGTGCGCCGGCATCCGACGCGGGTGATATCGATGGCGAGTCTGCGGATGCGTCGGCAGACTCCGATGGAACCGGCACGGACGCCGACCCCGACGGCATCGAAGGAGGGGACGGCTCGGCGGACGCCGAGGTGCCGCCGGTTCCGGCCTGCGGCAACGGAGTGCTTGAGGACGGCGAGGAGTGCGACGACGGGAATCGCCTGGACGGTGACGAATGCGACTGGATCTGCCGGCTCGGTGCCGGCGAGCCTTCAGGACCACCCGACCCGGCGGCAACGCCGCTCGAACCCGGCGGTGATGTTGCTGCAATGGAGGGCGTCGTCGAGGAGGAACTGTACGAGCGCCTGGGGAAAGCCATGCCGTTGGTGTGGAACGGAGCCTCATTGGCCACGGTGCTCTACGAGACGACGGACGGCACCGCGCACACCGCGCGGGCGCGGTTCCACCGGTTTCTGCCGGACGGAACGTCCGTCGGACCGGACTGGCTATACGACGCGGAGGGTTGGTATCTGGGCTTCCTGGACCTCGTTTGGACGGGCAGCGGGTACGGTCTGTTCTTCGGTCGGTCCGACTCGGGCGCTTGCCTGCAACGACTGGAAGCCGACGGCAAGCCGCTCGGTGCGCCGATCGTGATCGTTCCGGGCGCCGAGGGCGGAAGCGTGGCAGATCGGATCGATGCAGGCTACGTCGCGCTCTACAGGGGTGTCTCCGGTCTGCTGGAGATCGGCCGATTCGCGGATGATGGGACATCCCTTGGCCCTGGCCTGGCTCTGGCTGAGTACTGCGAAGGCATGTCCGACATCACCGCTCGTCCGACGGGGTTCGCCGTGTTTGGGGACTGCTGGGACCCCGGTTCCGGGGGACCCGACACAACGACCGTCGGCCTGCACACCATCTCGCCGGATGGCCGACGGTTCCTTCGGAGCGAATGGCTCGATTCGGACGTTGGAGGACTTGGTACTGCCACGGGTCGCACCGACGACGGCTTCTTCGCGGCCTGGGAACGGTCGTGGATGGGCATGACCAACCGGATCCTCTGCGTCGCCCGCTTCGGCCAGGAGGGACAACTGCTTCGCTCCCCAGGATGCGCGGAACTGCCGGCGGAGTGGCACGGCACGCCTTTCCCGACAGCCTTGAGAGCCGGTCGCGACGAGCACGGCCTGGCATTGGCACTCTCCGGCAACGACAGCGATCCGGCGCTCGGGTGCGACGACCACGCCCTGCTCCTTCGTGCCGACGGTGACGGACGCGCGGTTGGAGAGCCGATCAACGTCCTCGGACCGGACGTCGGCGGAACGATCGATAGCCACAACGTCGTGTGGGTCGGCGACTCGTACGTGGTGCTCACCAGGGTCCTCGAATGCTCGCGCGGGGACGTGGTGGGCCACGCCGCAGGCCTCTACGTACGGCGGTTCGTGCCGGCCGAGATGTAGGGCGGGAGGGTCCCGCGTCGTTTCTCTGCGAAATCAGGCTCGCTCGGCCCGGCCCCGGCCTCCGGCCCCGGCGCTTGCCGAACCGGGATTCAGTCGGCGCTTGACAAGACGGGCCTCCGACCGGTACACAACGTCGGCCATGGCGTGCCGGGGCGTAGCGCAGCCTGGTAGCGCACGCGGTTCGGGACCGCGGTGTCGGAGGTTCGAATCCTCTCGCCCCGACCAAGACGGATCGCACCCACGGGGACGACGGGCCTAGGCCCGGCGCCCGTCGGGTGTCCGGGGTTGTCGCAGCCGCCGGGCGGCGGAGGAGGCGCGGAATGACGACCATCGACGACAAGTGCCTCGACATCTTCCCCCATTGGCTCAACGCGCTCGGGGACGATCTGCTGCTGCTGCTGGGCGTGGTCGAGGTCCAGGCGTTGCCGGTCGAGGCGCGCCAGGCGCTCGTCGGCTCCATGAACTACGTCTTCAAGTCGCTCGACCTGGTCCCCGACGGGATCGACGAGATCGGGTACCTCGACGACGCCTTCGTGCTCCGCCTCGGCGCGGCGCGGGCGGCCCGCGAGAAGCTCGACGCGTTGCCGGGCGAGCAGCTGGCGGCGCTGGAGAAGCTGGCGGCGGAGGCCGAGCAGGTCCGCGACTTCCTCGGCCTGGCGCTCTACAAGCGCTTCGACAGCTACGTCGGCGCCCTGGCGCGCGGCGCCGCCCGCGGGCGCGCGGCCACCGACATCTGCGCCAACGCCGACGTGTTCCAGGAGTTCGCCTCCGACGTCCGCTCGTTCAGCAAGGGCTACCAGAAGCCCAGTTTCGGCAAGGACCGTCGCAGCCTGATCAAGCTGCGGGCGTTCTTCGAGGCCAAGCTGCCCGAATGAGGCTGGGCGCGGGGGCCGGCCTGCCTGCCGTCGCCGTCGTGCCCCGCGTCGGGGCGCGGCCCGCCGTGAGGAGTGAGCCATGAATCCGGTCGCGATGGGAATCCTGCTCGCCGTGGCGTGGTCCGCGTTCCTCTGGTCGGTCGCGCGGCGCTTCAAGCTGATGATGGTCGGCAAGCCGGAGCCGCGCTGGGACCGGCTCTGGGAGCGGCTGGTCGGCACCGTCAAGTTCGCCTTCGTCCAGTGGAAGATGCCCCGCTACCGGCTCACCGGCATCGCCCACATGCTGATCTTCTGGGGCTTCCTGGTGCTGCTCGTCCGCTCGCTGATGCTCTGGGGCCGCGGCTTCTCCCCCGAGTTCGACCTGTGGTTCCTGGGCCTGGACACCCTCCCCGGCAAGCTCTACTCGGTGCTCAAGGACGGCGTCGCCCTCGTCGTGCTCGCGGCCGCCGCGGTCGCGCTGTTCAACCGCGTCGTGCTGCGTCCCAAGCGGATGACGCAGTCGTTCGAGGCGGCGCTGATCCTGCTGATCATCATCACGATGATGCTCGGCGACATCCTCTACGACGCCGCCGAGATCTCGCTGCGGCACCTGGCCGTCGGCTCGCCGGTGGCGTTCCACAAGTCCGAGCCCGCCGGCTCGGCCCTCGCCATGGCCCTGGCGCCGCTGCACCTGTCCGGCGGCACGCTCCACGCGCTGGTCCACGTCGGCTTCTGGACCCACTCGGTGCTGGTGCTGCTGTTCCTCAACCTGCTCCCCTACGGCAAGCACTTCCACGTCGTGACGTCGATCCCCAACGTCTTCCTGCGCGACCTGCGTCCGCACGGCCGTCTGGTCCCGATCCCCGACATCGAGAACCAGGAGGTCTTCGGCACCTCGAAGATCACCGACTTCACCTGGAAGGCGATGCTCGACCTGTACTCCTGCACCGAGTGCGGCCGCTGCACCGACCGCTGCCCGGCCAACCGCACCGGCAAGAAGCTGTCGCCGAAGGAGATCACGCTGCAGTTGCGCGACAACCTCAAGGCCCGCGCGCCGGAGCTGATCGGCGACGTCGAGTCCGGCAAGCCGACCGGCGAGCCGGCGCACGAGGAGCCGGCGGGGGAGCGGCCGAAGATCGCGTCCGAGACGCTGGTGCCCGACGTGATCGACCCCGAGGTGTTGTGGGCCTGCACGACCTGCCGGGCCTGCGAGCACGAGTGCCCGGTGTTCATCAGCTACGTCGACAAGATCGTCGACATGCGCCGCAACCTGGTGCTGGAGCGGGGCGAGGTGCCGAGCCTGCTGGCCAACGCGCTGCGCGGGGTCGAGACCAACTCCAACCCCTGGAACATCTCGGCGATGGACCGCGCGAAGTGGGCCGAGGGGCTCGAGGTCCCGACGATGGCGGAGACCGAGGGCCAGGGCATCGACTACCTGCTGTGGGTCGGCTGCGCCGCCAGCTTCGACGATCGCGCCAAGAAGATCGCCCGCGCCACCGTTCACCTGCTGCGCAAGGCCGGCGTCTCGTTCGCCATCCTCGGCGAGGAGGAGGCCTGCACCGGCGACATCGCGCGCCGCGCCGGCAACGAGTACCTGTTCCAGATGCTGGCCCAGCAGAACGTCGAGACGCTCAACAAGTACAAGGTGCGCCGGATCCTCACGATCTGCCCGCACTGCTACAACACGCTGGCCAACGAGTACCCCGACTTCGGCGGCTACTACCGCGTGCTCAGCCACGGCGACTTCTTCGCCCAGCTGCTCCGCGAGGGGAAGCTCAAGCCGGAGCAGCGCGTCGGCGGCCGCGTCGCGTTCCACGACTCGTGCTACCTCGGCCGCTACAACGAGATCTACGAAGGCCCCCGCGACGTGCTGCGCGCCGCGGGCGTGGAGCTGGCCGAGGCGTCCGAGCACCACGATCGCGGCCTGTGCTGCGGCGCCGGCGGCGCCCAGTACTTCCTGGAGGAGCAGACCCCCGACCGGATGAACGTGCGGCGCACCGAGCAGCTGCTGTCCACCGAGGCGAAGTGCATCGCCAGCGCCTGCCCGTTCTGCATGACGATGCTGACCGACGGTCTCAAGGCCAAGAACCTCGAGGAGGAGATCAAGCAGCTCGACATCGCCGAGATCCTGCTCGAGGCCTGCGGCGGCGCGCCGAAGCCCGCCGCGGCGGACGCGCCGGCCGAGGCGCCGAAGGACGAGGCTCCGGCGCAGGCCTGAGCCGCGCGGACGCCATGCAGACCGCCGCTCCTCCTCCTCCTCCTCCCGCGGACCTTCCGGCCGACCCGTCCCCGTTCCTCGACCTCGCCGTCACGCTGTTCGCCTTCTTCGCCGTGGTGCTGCTGGCCTGGTTCGGCGCCCGTTGGCTGCTGCGCCGCCTGTACGGCCCCGGCGCCGGCGGCGGCCGCATCCGCGTGCTCGAACGAGTGCCGCTCGAGCCGCGCCGCACGCTGTACGTCGTCGAGGCTGGGGAGAAGCTGCTGCTGGTGGGGGCCACCGAGCACGAGATTCGCGTGCTCGGCGAGTTCACGCGCGACGAACTGCCGGCCCCGCCGCCGGTCGAGCGGCGGACGTTCCTGGACGTGCTGCGCTCGGTGCGCGGCCGGTGACGCGGACGGCGGTCCGGTTCCTCGCGCGACGGTCGATGTAAGACCGTGTAGTACACCGAAAATTTGGAGCCTCCGTTGCTCCGTGAGATGGTCGGCCCCGGCACGCTTGGGACGGAGTCGACCCTCATCGGGGAGGAACGTCGCGAGAGTCGCCGGGGCGGGACGGAGGAAGGGCGGGATGGCGGCAAAGCGGGACGGGGGAGAGATTCTCGTCGGGCTCGACGTCGGCACGACCAAGGTCGCCGCGGTGGTCGGGGAAGTCACCGAGGACGGGGTCGAGGTGATCGGGGTCGGGCAGCAGCTGTGCAAGGGCGCGCGGCGCGGTCTGGCGTTGAACATCGAGCAGACGGCGGCTTCGATCCGCGAGACGATCCGCGAGGCCGAGCAGATGGCGGGGTGCCAGATCAACGTGGTGCACGTCGGCATCTCCGGCCCGCACATCCAGGGGCTCGACATGAGCGGCCTGGTGGCGGTGAAGGGCGGGGAGATCACGGTCGAGGACGTCGAGCGGGTGAAGGAGAACGCGCGGGCCATCGCGTTGCCGCGGGACCGCGAGATCCTCCACGTGCTGCCGCAGGAGTACATCGTCGACGGCCAGGACGGGATCCACGAGCCGGTGGGCATCAGCGGCGTGCGGCTGGAGGCGAAGGTCCACATCATCACCGCCGCCGCGCTGCAGATCCAGAACATCCTCAAGTGCTGCCGGCTGTGCGACCTGCAGGTCGACAGCCTGACGCTCGAGCATCTCGCGGCGGCCGAGGCGGTGTTGCAGGACGGCGAGAAGGAGTTGGGCGTGGCGCTGATCGACGTCGGCGGCACGATCACCAACATGGCGGTCTACGTCAACGGCACGCTGCGCCACACGGCGGTGGTCGGCATGGGCGGCGCGCACGTGACCAACGACATCCGGCACGGGCTGCGCACGATGGAGGCGGAGGCCGAGCGGATCAAGAAGTCGCACGCCTGCGCGATGAGCGCGCTGGTCGACCCGGAGGAGACGATCCTGGTGCCGCGGGTCGGCCCGCGCAAGCCGGAGACGGTGCCGCGGGCCGCGTTGTCGGCGATCGTCACGCCCCGCGTCGAGGAGATCCTGACGCACGTGCAGCAGACGATCGAGACCAGCGGCTACGGCGACATGCTCGACGGCGGCATCGTGCTCACCGGCGGCGGCGCGCTGCTCAAGGGGTTCCCCGAGCTGGCGGAGCAGGCGATGCAGACGATGGTCCGCGTCGGCACCCCGCTCGGCGTCGGCGGCATGGTCGACATGGTGCAGAACCCGTCCTACGCGGTGGCGGCCGGGCTGCTGCTCACGGCGGCGCACCGGTCGACCCGTCCGGGGGACGATCTGGCGCTCGCGGGGCGGCCCGGCGAGCGGTCCGGCAAGGGGCGGCGGTTCTGGGACGTGGTCAAGCAGTGGTTCTGAACGGGGCGTGGCGGCGTTCCCCGGGGCACGGGGCGGCCGAAGGAGGGTGGTGAGCGATGGCGGAGTTCGACCTCGAGGTGAAGTACGACTGCCAGACGACGATCAAGGTCGTCGGCGTCGGCGGCGGTGGCTGCAACGCGGTGCGCACGATGATCGGCGACGGGGTCGAGGGCGCCGAGTTCCTCGTGATGAACACCGACATGCAGGCGCTCAACGACTCGCCCTGCGAGCATCGCGTGCAGCTCGGCGAGCGGCTGACCCGCGGGCTCGGCGCCGGCGCCAACCCCGACGTCGGCCGCAAGGCCGCGCTCGAGGATGTCAACCGCATCGCCGAGGTGATCCAGGGCGTCGACATGGTGTTCATCACCGCCGGGATGGGCGGCGGCACCGGCACCGGCGCCGCCCCGATCGTCGCCCAGGCCGCCAAGGAGGCCGGGGCGCTCACCGTCGCCGTCGTCACCCGCCCGTTCAACTTCGAGGGCCGCCGCCGGCTGCGGGCCGCCGACGAGGGACTGGCCAACCTGGCGCCGAACGTCGATGCGCTGATCGTCATCCCCAACGACAAGCTGCTCGACCTCGATGCGAACCTGACCGCCGCCGATGCCTTCCGCCAGGCCGACAGCGTGCTGTCGACCTCGGTCCGGGGCATCACCGAGATCATCCAGGTCAGCGGTCGCATCAACGTGGACTTCGCCGACGTCCGCACCACGCTGTGCGGCGCCGGGCCCTGCGTGATGGGGCAGGGCGAGGCGCGCGGCGAACGCCGGGCGCTCGACGCGATGCAGGCCGCGGTCTGCTCGCCGTTCCTCGAGGAGTCGACGCTGCGCGGCGCCACCCGCGTGCTGGTCAACTTCCTCGGCGGCAGCAACATGAAGCTGTCCGAGATCCGCGAGGCGATGGAGTACCTGCGGGAGCAGGTGCACGAGGACGCCGACGTGATCATGGGCCAGGTCGAGCTGCCGGAGCACGAGGACACGATCCGGGTCACGGTCATCGCCACCGGCTTCCGCCGGGAGCTCGACCACTCCGCGG
>CAZMRP010000222.1:0-7820 GCA_964568275.1 uncultured Myxococcales bacterium | reverse complement strand
CCCAGCTCGCACGGATCGCGCCCGCCAGCTCCGCCACGCGGGTCGTCGCCTCCGCCAGCCGGTCCGGCGTCAGGCGGGGGGCGAGCGAGGCGAGCAGCCGGCCCGCGAGGACGCGGGGGTCGAGCGGCGAGCGGAGGTCGCCGGGCCACGCCGCACCGGGCAGCAGCACCTGGGACGCGAGGCTGTCGACCTTCGCCGGGTCGCCGATCGCCTCGGACAGCCGCGTCAGCAGCTCGAACGCCTTCGCCCGAACCTCGGACGCCGCCTCCGGCGTCACGAACTCCTTGAGCACCGGCTCGAACAGCGTCGCCGCCGCCTCGCCGAGCGCCCGCGCCCGTTCCACCGGGTCCGCGATCGCCTCCTTGGCCGAGAGCTCGGCGTCGATTTCGAGCAGGACCTGCATGGCCGGAGGGGGGGGCGGGGGCACGTCTTCGGCCGGCGGCGGCTGGAACGTGTCCTCGACCGCGGGCGGCGGGGCCGGTTCGTCCTTGGAGCAGGCGGCCGCGAGCGCGGCGCCGAGGACCAGCGCAAAGACCAGACGTCGCATCATGGGTCGTTTCCCTCCTGCCGGGAATCGCACGAGTATCACGGGGCCGGGCAGGGCGGCAAGGGACCCGGGCGGCGCGTTGCGTCGGGTCACGCGGGCGTGTCGAGCAGCTCGCGGATCTTGCGGCCCAGCGCCTGCCGGTTGAACGGCTTGCCCAGGAACGCCATGCCGTCGGCGGCCGCCTGGGTCGACAACGCGGCGTCCTCGGCGTAGCCGGACACCAGCAGCACGCGCAGCCGGGGAAGCCGACGCCGCAGGCGCTCGGCCAGCTCCCGGCCGCCGACCCGCGGCATCACCACGTCGGAGAGCAGCAGGTCGACGGACGCCCCGGGGTGCTCCGCCAGCCGCCGCTCGGCCTCCTCGGCGCAGGCGGCCTCCAGCACGGTGTAGCCGAACTGCCTCAGCTGCTCTACCACCACGGGGCGCACCGCCGGGTCGTCCTCAACGACCAGGACCGTCTCGTGTCCCGCGTGGACTTCCGCGGAGTGCCGAGCCGGTGCCGGTGCGATCGCGGCATCCTCCGCAGCGACGGCCGGGAGGCAGATCGTGAAGGTCGCGCCGCGGCCGGGCTCGCTGCGGACGGTGATGCGCCCCTGGTGCTGACGGACGATGCCGTAGGCGGTGGCCAGGCCGAGGCCCGTGCCCTTGCCCGGCTCCTTGGTCGTGAAGAAGGGCTCGAAGAGGTGGTTGCGCGCTTCCTCGGACAGACCGTGCCCGGTGTCGGCGACCTCCAGCAGCGCGTAGTCGCCGGGCCGCAGCTCGGGCTCCGGCGGAGTTCCGGGTTCGACGACCCGGAGGCGCGAGGTGCGCAGCGTCAGCCGTCCGCCCGCGGGCATGGCGTCGCGGGCGTTGACGGCCAGGTTCACGAGCACCTGCTCGATCTGCACCGGATCGACGCGTACCGTGAGCGGGTCGTCGCCGGTGACGGTGCCCAGCTCCACGTCCTCGCCGAGCGACCGGCGCAGCCAGCGGTCCATGGCGCGCACCAGCTGGTTCAGGTCCACCAGGCGCGGCTCCAGCAGCTGGCGGCGGGAGAAGGCCAACAGCTGGCGGGTCAGCAAGGCGGCGCGGCCGACGGCTTCCCGGATCTGCTCGAGGTGGTCCTGGGTCGGGTCGTCCTTCGGCAGGCCCAGCTGCGCCAGCTCGGCGTGCCCGAGGATCGCCGTCATCAGGTTGTTGAAGTCGTGGGCCACGCCGCCGGCCAAGCGGCCGATGCTCTCCATCTTCTGCGCCTGGCGGAGCTGCGCTTCCAGTTGTCGGCGGGCGGTCAGGTCGCGGGCGCTGGCCAGCACGGCGCGTCCTCCCTGCCAGCGCAGGGCCCGCGCGGAGACCTCGATCGGCAGCTCGCGACCCCCGTTGCACCGCGCCGTGGCCTCGAAGGTCACCGCTTCGTCGTGCCGCAGCAGCTCCAGGAGCCGGCCCATGACGGCCGGCTCGTCGGGGACCATCATCTCCATCGGCGACCGCCGGAGGTGCTCCTCGCGGGAGTAGCCGAACAGCCGGCAGGACGCCTCGTTGACCTCGACGAACGGCCCCGGCATCTCGTCGGGACCCACGGTGTGGATGGCCATGGCGTCCTGGGCGCGGAAGAACAGCTCGCGGAAGCTCGCGTCGCTGTCGGGCAGGGGCTGTTCCATGTGCTGCTCCGTCTTCCTCGGTGGGCTCGTGGATCCGCCGCCGGCTCGGACCGTCGGCCGGTCAGGGCAGGTCGCACCGTGGGAAGAAGAAGGCGAGCTCCTGGGCGGCGGTCGCCGGGGCGTCGGAGCCGTGGACGGCGTTGCGCTGCACGTTCTCGCCGTACAGCGCCCGGACCGTCCCGGGCGCGGCCTTGGCGGGGTCGGTGGCGCCCATCAGCTCGCGCCAGCGCTGGATCGCGTCCTCGCCCTCCAGCGCCGCGACGACGACGGGGCCCGAGGTCATGAACTCGACCAGCGGTCCGTAGAACGGCCGCTCGCGGTGCACCTCGTAGAACGCCCGCGCCTGCGCCTCGGTCAGCCGCAGCATCCGCAGGGCGAGGACCCGCAGTCCGCCGTCCTCGATCTGCTTGACGATCGCACCCGCGAGGTTCCGCGCGACGGCGTTGGGTTTGACGATCGCCAGGGTGCGTTCGACGGCCATCGCGTCAGCGCCCCTGCTTCCCGCCGCGGGCCAGCGCGGCCTGGAGGGTGAGGCCGATTTCGGCCGGGTTGGCGGTGACGGCGACGCCGGCGGCGCGCAGCGCCTCGATCTTGTCGGCGGCCTTGCCGGAAGAGCCGGAGATGATCGCCCCGGCGTGGCCCATCCGCTTGCCGGGCGGGGCGGTGACGCCGGCGATGAACGCGGCCACCGGCTTCCGGACGTGCTCGCGGATGAACGCCGCGGCGCGTTCCTCGGCCGCGCCGCCGATCTCCCCGATCAGCACCACGGCGTCGGTGCCGGGGTCGGCCTCGTAGAGTGCGAGGGCGTCCACGAAGTCGATGCCGCCGACGGGGTCGCCGCCGATGCCGATGCAGGTCGACTGGCCGATGCCGAGCGCGCTGAGCTGCCAGACCGCCTCGTAGGTCAGCGTCCCGGAACGCGAGATGACGCCCACGCGGCCCGGCTTGTGCACGTAGCCCGGGGCGATGCCGACCTTGCATTCGCCCGGCGTAATCAGGCCGGGGCAGTTGGGCCCGACCATCCGCACGCCGCGGTCGTCGAGCAGCCGGCGGACGGCGATCATGTCGAGCGTCGGGATGCCCTCGGTGATCACGACGGCCAGCTTGATGCCGGCGCCGACCGCCTCGGCGATGGCGTCGGCGCAGAACGCCGGCGGGACGAAGATGCAGGTGGTGTCGGCGCCGGTGGCGGCCACCGCGCGGGCGACGGTGTCGAAGATCGGCACCTGGTCGTCGAACTTCGTGCCGCCCTTGCCGGGCGTCACGCCGGCGACGACCTGCGTGCCGTAGGCGATCATCTGGCGGGCGTGGAACGAGCCGGCGCCGCCGGTGATCCCCTGGATCACGAGCTTGGTGTGCTGGTCGACCAGGATGCTCACGGCCTCACGCTCCCTTCCCGCGGGCCAGCGCCACGGCCTTGCGGGCGCCGTCGTCCATGTCCTTGCCGACGACGATGGCCAGCTTCGAGTCGGCGAGCAGCTGTCGCCCGCGCTCGACGTTGGTACCCTCGAGCCGCACCACCAGCGGGACCTTGATCCCGGCGTCCTGCACCGCGGCGATCACGCCTTCGGCCAGCACGTCGCACTTGAGGATGCCGCCGAAGATGTTGACGAAGATCGCCTTGATGACCGGGTCGGAGAGGATGACCTTGAACGCCTGGGCCACCTGCTCCTTGCTGGCGCCGCCGCCGACGTCGAGGAAGTTCGCGGGCTCGCCGCCGTGGTGCTTGAGGATGTCCATCGTCGCCATCGCCAGCCCGGCGCCGTTGACCATGCAGCCGATGTCGCCGTGCATCCGGATGTAGGAGAAGCCCGCGGCGCGCGCCGCCGCCTCGGCCGGGTCCTCCTCCGTCGGGTCGGCCAGCTCCGCGCGGTCCTTGTGGCGGTAGGCGGCGTTGTCGTCGAGATTGAGCTTGGCGTCGAGGGCCAGCACGTCGCCGCTCCGGAGCACGACCAGCGGGTTGACTTCGACCAGCGCGCAGTCCTCGGCGACGAACACCTTGTACAGCGCCTGCAGCACCCGGGCGAGCTTGCCGGTGGCGGGGTCGCCGAGCCCCAGGCCGTAGGCCAGGTCGCGCGCTTCGAAGGCGCGCATGCCGTAGGCCGGGTCGATGGTCCGCGAGAGGATCTTCTCGGGCGACCGGCGAGCGACCTCCTCGATCTCCATCCCGCCCTCGCTGGACAGCATCAGCACCACGCGGCGCCGCTCGCGGTCGGGCACCACCGAGGCGTACAGTTCCCGGGCGATGTCGAGCCCCTGTTCGACCAGCAGGCGGCGCACGAGCTTGCCCTCGGGCCCCGTCTGGTGCGTCACCAGCGTCATCCCGAGGATCTTCTCGGCGGCGGCCCGCGCCTCGGCGACGCCGTGCACGACCTTGACGCCGCCGCCCTTGCCGCGGCCGCCGGCGTGGATCTGGGCCTTGACCACCAGCGTCTCGCACTTCGTCTCCGCGACGAGGGCCCGGGCGGCCGCCTCGGCCTCGTCCGCGGAGTAGGCGACGCGGCCGAGCGGCACCGGCACGCCGGCCTTGCGCAGCAGCTCTTTCCCTTGATGTTCGTGCAGTTTCATCGATGCTTGCCTCCGTGCGGTCCCGGGAGCGGGGATCCCGGCTGGTCGCTCCCGGCTGGCCTCGACTGGGGCCCCCCATTAGCGGGTTCATCCGGGAAGATCAACAGGCCGGGTCGCGTCGACAATTCGTTGAATGGGCCCGGCCCTCGGCCGGTCTACAAGCCGTTGCGGATGTTCAGCCGTGCCCGGGGGCCCCCTTCCGGGTGCGGCCGAAAGGTGCTAAGGAGTCGAGGGGCATGAGGAGGGTGGTCATGAAGCGAGCAGGATGGATGCTGACCGTGGCGGTGCTGCTGGTCGGGGCGTTCGTGCCGGAAGCGCAGGCGCAGCGTCGCCGGGGCGGCCAGGAGGCGACTCCGGCCCCGCCGCCGGCGCCGACCGAGCCCGACGCCAATATCGTGGCGCTGATGAACGGGCTGAGTTGGGGCATGACCCGCGACCAGGTCGTCGCCGTCGTCAAGGAAGAGATCAAGCAGAAGTACTGGCCGCAGATCCAGGCGGTGCAGGACGACGGCGTGGCCGAGCAGAACCTGCGCAACCGGATGGAGCGGGACCAGCAGAGGTTCGTCGACAGCTGCGTGAAGTTCGACGGCCAGCAGACGCCGTGGACCGTGTCGATGGTCGACCAGGAGTTCACGCAGAACAACCAGGAGGAGATGTGCAAGTACGACCGGGGCGACTCGGTCGACTTCTACTTCTTCATCCGGGGCAAGCTGTGGAAGATCTTCCGCTCGCTCACCGGGGCGCTCGCCGCCGCGCCGCCGGTATTCGACGACATGCGTGCGCAGATGGAGGCGCAGTTCGGCCCGGGCGAGTCGATCACCTCGCTCAACGAGTACACGCTGCTCACCACGACGGTCGGCGTGAAGTGGCTCGATTCGCAGACCGAGCTGCAGATGCGGTGGCTGGACCTGTACGGCGTGTTCGCGATCGTGCTCACCGAGCGGGCCACGTTGGGCAACCTGTCCAGCCTGCGCCGCGTGGTCACCCCGACCGAGCGGCCGGGCGCCGGGTTGACGCAGGCCGTGACCGAGGGGGTGGCGGCGGACGAGAACGCGGACATCGTGCAGCGCATCCGCGGCGACCGCCCCGACCCGACCGCCGCACCCACCACGCCCTGATCGACAACCGCACGCTCAATCCGGAGTCGAAGGCCGCTCGGACTCGCGGCGCTCCCCCTCGATCGATGCCTCCACCTCCGCGACGGCGGGGAAGGCGCGACGCACCAGCGGGACGACGAGTCGTTCGTGGGTCACCGAGAGGCCCGGGCACCCGGCGCAGGTGCCGGAGTAGCGGAGCACGACCCGGGCGGTCACCGGGTCGGCCGTGCGGAGCTCGACCGAGCCGCGGTCGATGGCGAGCAGCGGGACGATCTGGGTCTGCAGGTACTCGCGCAGGAGTTCGTCGGCGGGGAAGGGCTGGGAATCGGCGGCCACGCGGCCCGATGCTCCTAGCGGATCGCGCCCAGCTTCTCGCGCGCTTCCTTGATCGCAGCGGCGATGGCGCCGGCGGTGTCGCCGAGCGCGATCAGCCGCTCCTGGTACTGCTGTGCGAACAACGCGTCGTAGGATTCCACCAGCGTCAGCGCCGGGGCCGGGTCGACGGCCAGCGCCCACAAATCGGGGCGCGCACGGAACGACTGGAAGAACAGCTCGACGTCCCGGTCGTCGAAGCCGCCGTCGCCGTTGAGGTCGTTCCACCGCGCGCCGTTGACGGCGCCGAGCACGAACAGGTAGCGCGTGGTGGCCGGCGCGCCGGTTCCCTCGCCGCCCACGGTGACCGACAGCAGGTTCTTCGCCTCCGGTCCGGCGGGGGCCTCCTCGCCTTCCGCCGCGGCGGGGGCCTCCTCGCCCTCCGCCGGTTCCGCCGGCTCGATCCCCAGCGTCGTGAGCGCCACCGGGTCCTCGACCACGCCGACCTGGCCGCCCAGGCCGTAGAGCCGACCGATCTTCGACAGGTCGCCGCTCCAGCCCTCGTCGCCGAGCGAGCCCCAGAAGTCCTTGTCGAAGGCGACGACGTAGCGTGTCGGTCCCAGGTGCCTGGTCAGGAAGTCCGCGGTGCCGGGGGCGGCGCCGAGCTTGGCGCCGAGCCCCTTGAAGTAGCCGAGCATGTCGGCCTGCCACGCCTCGGTGATGCTCTGTCCGGCCTCATAGGCCGCCACGGCCGCCGAGAGCAGGTTCGAAACGTCGATCTTCCCCTTGGCCATCTCGTCCAGGAGCTGCTGGCACGAGGCGACCGTCTTCTGCTTCTCGGGGTTGTTCTTGTGCTTCTCGATGTACGTTCGGCACTGCGCTTCCTTGGTGAAGCCGGCCGCCGAGAGGGCCGCGACCTGGAAGCCGTAGCGGGCCCACGCGGTGCGCGTCTCTCTCACGTGGACCCGGATCTGCTCGTTGAAGCGGTTCCACAGCGCGATCGCCTTCAACACCGGGCCGACCGTTTCGTTGGCGAACGCCGAGAGGTTGCCGACCAGCAGCTGCTCGCCGGTGATGTCGTCGGCCTTGCCCAGTTCCGTCCCCTGCATCCGCTCCAGTTCGTCGGTGTCGTCGGCGATCGTCCGCAGGATCAGCTCCGGATCGCGCGTCGTGATCGCGTCGTTGATGCGCTTCTTGAGCTCGTCGAGCTTGTCCTGGAACAGCTTGATCTTGGGCTGGTGGGCCTTCTCGAGCCCCGTCTGGATCTTGCGCGCGTGCTCGACCGAGGCGTCCATCACCTTGTTGCGGCTCTCGTTGGAGCCGAGCAGCCAGCCGAGCGCCACGCCGATCACCAGCGCGCCGACGCCGATCGAGGCGAAGAACAGGTACTGGCGCTTCTGGTCCTTGAGCGTCGTGAGGTCCTTGAGCTGCCGGTCGTCGAGGACGATCTTCTCGACGTCGATCGCGCCCTCGCCGGGACCCGCTTGCTGCGCCGAAGCGCCGAACGGGTCGTGCTTGTCGACCTCGGGCCGCGCGGGTTCCGCCTGCGCGAACGACGGCGGAGCCAGCCCCGGCAGGCCGGGCAGTTGGGGAGCCGCGCCCCGCGCCGGGCCACCGACGCCCGGGATCCCCGGGATTCCCGGAATCCCCGGCACGCCG
>CAZMRP010000221.1:2820-7843 GCA_964568275.1 uncultured Myxococcales bacterium | reverse complement strand
CGATGTTGCTCTCCTCGTCGAATCGCGCCTTGAGCTCCACCAGCACGGCGACCTGCTTGTGGTTCTCGTTGGCCTCGAGCAGCGCGCGGACGACGGGGGAGTTGCGGCCGACGCGGTAGAGCGTGAGCTTGATCGCCAGCACGTCGGGATCGCGCGCCGCGGCCTGCAACAGGTCGACCACCGGCTGGAACGACTCGAACGGGTGATGGAGCAGGATGTCGCCGCGACGGATGGCGACGAACGGGTCGTCGTCCGGAACTCCGTCCGCCAGCGCCGGAGGCACGACCGGCAGGAACGGCGGGTGCAGCAGCTTGCGCCGGCTGATCGAGGCCAGCGACGAGAGGGCGGACAGCCCGAGCGGTCCGTCGAGGCGCTGGACGTCGCGGGCGTCCAGCTCGAGATGGGAGACGAGGAACTGCAGCAGGTCGGCCGGCAGCGCGGGATCGACCTCCAGCCGCACGAGGCCGCCGAACCGCCGTCGGCGGACCCCCTCCTCGATCATTTCCAGCAGGTCCGCGGCCTCCAGCTCCTGGATCCCGACCTCGGCGTCCCGCGTGACGCGGAACGGATACGCCTCGAGCACCTCCAGTCCCGGGAACAGCACCCCCAGGTTGGCGGCGATCACCTGCTCGAGCCAGACGAAGTAGTGCTTCTTGGGCACGGTGCCGTTCTTGCGGGTGGCGCCGGAGGACGGCTTGAGCGGCACGAGACGCGGCAGGGTATCGGGGACCTTGAGCCGTACGAAGCGCGGCTCGCCGCCCGGGTCGCGCACTCGGATCGCGAGGTTGAGGCTCAGGTTCGAGATGTGGGGGAACGGCCGTCCCGGATCGACGGCCAGCGGCGTCAACACGGGAAAGACGGTCTCGCGGAAGTACGCGGCCATCCCGTCGCGCTGCGCCTCGTCCAGCTCGTGCCAGCCGAAGACCGAGATTCCATGCTCGCGCAGCGCGGGCACCAGGCAACGGTGCAGGCAGGCATAGGCCTCGTCCATCAGCGCGGCGGCCGACTTGCGCACCTCGGCCAGCTGCTTCTCCGGGGTCGCTCCGTCGGCGGACAGGTCGAGCACGCCGGCGGCGACCTGCTGCTTGAGGCCGGCGACGCGGACCATGAAGAACTCGTCCATGTTCGAGCCGACGATGGCGAGGAACTTGGCACGCTCGATCACCGGGTTGGCCTCGTCGAGCGCCTCCTCGAGGACGCGATGCTGGAAGCGCAGCAGGCTCAGCTCCCGGTTGAGGAACAGCTTGGTGGAAGCGACGTCCGGCGCGCCGACGGGGGTCGCACCCGGCCCGTCGGGCGAGGACGCCTCCGCGGCGGAGGCCGGGCGCGCGTCGTCGCCGGAAGGTGCGTTGCTCATGGTCGCTTCCCCATCCCTCCTTCGAATGTGGGATTAGGGCACACACACCCTCGACGGGCAAGTCGATGAACCGCGGCGCGCGGGACGGGGTGTCGCCCCGCGGCGCCGGGGCGTCGAGCGGGTCTCCCGCGGCGGCCGGGGTCGGCGCACGGCCGACCTTCGTGATGCGAGCCTGGAGATCGGCGTCCGGTTGAGATACAAGCGCGTCCGCCGGTCGGGGAAGGCGGCCGGCGGTCGGCAGTGTGCGGACGAGGACCCGAGCGATGCATCGGAGCGGCAAGTCCCTGTTGCGCGACTTCGACTTCCAGGCGGCCGGCAAGTGGCTGCTGCTGGGGGCGATCGTCGGCGTGATCGGCGGGCTGGGAGCGATGGGCTTCCAGTTCGCGCTGCAGTTCGTGCGCGAGGTCTGCCTCACGGCCTGGGCCGGTCTGCAGATGGGTTCTCCGGGCGGGGAGCCGCCCGAGTTCGCCTTCACCCGGGGCAGCTACGTGCCGTACCTGGTGGTGGCCCTCCCGGCGCTCGGCGGGCTGATCTCCGGCGTGCTGGTGCAACGGTTCGCGCCGGAGGCCGAGGGGCACGGGACCGACGCGGCGATCGACGCCTATCATCGGAAGCTGGGCGTGATCCGCAAGCGGGTGCCGCTGGTCAAGATGGCGACTGCGGTGATCACGCTGGGAACGGGCGGCTCGGGAGGCCGCGAGGGCCCGATCGCGCAGATCGGCGCGGGGTTCGGCAGCTTCCTCGCCACCCGTCTGGGTCTGAACGCCCGGGACCGCCGGATGCTCCTGGCGGCCGGGATCGGCGCCGGGGTCGGCAGCATCTTCCGCGCGCCGTTGGCGGGCGCGATCTTCGCCGGCGAGGTGCTGTACTCGTCGTCGGACGTCGAGACCGAGGTGCTGCTGCCGGCGACGGTGGCATCGATTGTGGCCTACACCGTCTACGCGACGCAGTTCGGCTGGGGACACATGTTCGACGGTGCCGGGGACTTCGGCTTCTCCAACGCGCTCGAGCTGGGGCCGTACCTGGTGCTGGCGTTGCTGCTGGCGCTGGCGGCGCTGGTCTACACCAAGCTGTTCTGGGGGATGCGAGCCCTGTTCGCGCGGCTGCCGATCCGCAAGGAGCTGCGACCGATGCTCGGCGGCGCACTGACCGGCGGCGTGGCGCTGGTGCTGATCGAGGCCTTCGGCGGCTCGCGGCACGTCGGCGACGTGCTGAGCAGCGGCTACGGCATCATCCAGGACTTCATCCGCACCGACGGCCAGGGGGTGCTGCTGCCGGTGCTGCTGCTCGTCGGCTTCGGCAAGATGCTCACCACCGCGCTGTCGATCGGCTCGGGGGGCAGCGGGGGCGTGTTCGGCCCCTCGATGGTCATCGGGGCGACGCTCGGCGGCGCGGTGGGGCTGCTGTTCCACGCGGTGATGCCGGGCATCGTCGAGCATCCGACGACCTTCGCCATCGTCGGCATGGCCGGGTTCTTCGCCGCGGCGGCCAACACACCGATCTCGACGGTGATCATGGTCAGCGAGCTGACCGGCAACTACGAGCTGCTGATGCCGACGATGTGGGTCTGCGCGCTGGCGTTCCTGGTCGGCAAGCCGTGGAGCCTGTACCGGGCCCAGGTGCCGTCGAAGGTCTGGTCGCCGGCGCACGTCGGCGAGTACGCGCCGGAGGTGCTGGCGACGGCCAGCGTGGGCGAGGTGTTCCGGCGGCAGCGGAAGTTCGTCGCGCTGCGCGGCACGATGAGCCTGCGCGAGATCCTGGCGGCGACGGACCATTCGCGCCAGCGCCTGTTCCCGGTGCTCGACGACGACGGGCGGCTGCTCGGCGCGTTCCGCATCGACGAGCTGACGCACGCCCTGCACGACCTGCCGCGCGGGGCGCCGCCGCCGACGGCCGCCGAGCTGCTCCACGGCCGCACGCTGGCGGTCCGGCTCTCCGAGAGCGTGGACCGCGCGCAGCGCCTGCTGCGCAGCAACCACGTCGACGAGCTGCTGGTGCTCGAGGACGGCGAGCCGCCGCGGGTCGCGGGAATCCTCACCAGCGCCGACGTGCTGCTGGCCTACACCCGCCGGCTGTCGCAACAGCGGCTCGGCGAGGGCGACGCTGCCTAGGACTGGCCGCGGCGGAAGACCTTGCGGTCCATCACGATCGCCATCGGGGCGGCCACGTAGATCGACGAGTAGGTGCCGACGACGATGCCGACGATCATCGCGATCGCGAAGTCCTGGATCGTGCCGCGGGCGAAGAAGGCCACGGCCAGCACGGCGAGGATCGTCGTGAACGACGTGAGCAGCGTGCGGGACAGGGTCTCGTTGATCGAGGTATTGCTCACCTTGACCAGGTCGCGCTCCTGCGTCTTCTGCAGGTTCTCGCGGATCCGGTCGTAGATCACGATCGTGTCGTTGACCGAGTACCCGACGATCGTCAGGATCGCCGCGACGGTCGTCAGGTTCACCTCCATCCCGGTGAACACGAAGAAGCCCAGCGTGATCATCGCGTCGTGGAACAGGCAGACCACCGCGCCCGGCGCGAACCGCAGGTCGAACCGCAGCGCGACGTAGACCAGGATCAGGCCGAGCGCGATCAACACGCTCTTGATCCCGTCGTCGCGGAGCTTCTCGCCGACCTTCGGGCCGACCCACTCCATCGACAGCTCCTCGACCACCGCGCCCGCGCCCAGCCGCTCGTTCAGGCTCTCCACCACGTCCGGGCCGAACCCGCGCAGGTTGATCTGGTAGCCGTAGACCTGCTCGCGCTCGTCGATCGAGGCCGGACAGATCGCCGACCGGCAGCGCACGAACAGGTTGATGTCGCGATAGCGTGTCCGGTCGAGCACCGCCGCCAGGCGGGCGGCGTCGAGCGGCACCGTCGAGTGGAGGCGCAGGGCGATCGGCGACAGCGTGAGGTCGATCGCCGTCAACTCCTCGGGTCGGGCCAGGCCCTCCGCGGCAATCACCCCGCGAACGATGTCCTTCACGGCCCCGACGTCCTGGTCGTTCAGGTTGACCACCTGGGCCAACGGGACGTCGTAGCGGAACGAGCCGTCCGCCTCCCGCGTCTCGAGCACCGACTCCGCGGGCGGCACGAGCCGGCCGATCATGTCGGCCATCCGCCGCCCCTCGAACTCGAGCGAGCCCAGCAGGTCGCGCAGCTCCTCGGGCTCGAACGGCCGGTTGACCAGGATGTCGACCTTCGCTCCGGAGGTATCGACGATCACCTCGTCGACCCGCACGGCGACCGGCGTCGCCGCCACGGGCTCCACAGGCGGAGCCACGGGCTCCACAGGCTCCACAGGCTCCAGCGGATCCACAGGCGGCGGTTCGTCCGCCGCCGCGACCGTCACCTCGGGCTCCGAAGCCGCATCCGCCGCCGCCGCCGGCTCGACGACGGTCCCGGCGTCGGCCACGGCCGGCTCGACCGGCTCGACCGGCACCGCTGCGGGCTCCGTACCGGCCGGCGATTCCGACTCGGGCGTCGGCGCCACGTCGGGCTCGAGGCCCGCGTCCGGCGTCTGGCCCTGGAGTTGCGGACCGAGCAACGCACCCACGAGGCCCTGGATCGGGGTCCGGAACGCGGGGGGCGGAACGGGGTCCACCGGCGCAGCCACAGGCTCCACCGGCGCAGCCACAGGCTCCACCGGCGCAGCCACAGGCTCCACCGGCGCAG
>CAZMRP010000221.1:0-2720 GCA_964568275.1 uncultured Myxococcales bacterium | reverse complement strand
CCACAGGCTCCACCGGTGCGGCCACGGGCTCTACCGGTGCAACCACGGGCTCTACCGACGCAGCCACGGGCTCTACCGGTGCAGCCACGGGCTCTACCGGTGCAACCACGGGCTCTACCGGCGCAGCCACGGGCTCTACCGGTGCAGCCACGGGGGCGGCCAGTTGGAGGGCTCCGCGAATCGACTGGGCGAGTGCATCGCGAGAGGCGTCCGAGGGAGCGTCGACGCGGACGCGGATCAGGAAGGACCCGTCGGCGGACGACACGACCTCGGGGCTCTCGTAGCCCTGCTGGGCGAGGGCCCGTTTGATCGCGGGGGCATCGATCCCCTCCTTCATCCGGACCTGGAGCGCGGCGCCGCCGGCGAAGTCGACGCCGAAGCGCGGTCCGGGCCAGAAGAAGGTCCCGACGAGGCAGACGGCGACGACGAGGGTCGACACGACGCCGGCGGTCCGGATCTTCCCCATGAAGTCGATGTTGATGTTCGGCTTGATCCACTGCATGGCGTCACACGCTCAGCGTCGCGGGGCGCTTCCTATGGGTGATGAAGTCGAAGAACAGCCGGGTGACGAAGATGGCCGTGAACATGCTGGTGATGATGCCGATCATCAGGGTCACGGCGAAGCCGCGAATCGGGCCGGTGCCGAACTGGTACAGGACGACGGCGGCGATGAAGGTCGTGACCTGGGCATCGAAGATGGTCCAGAAGGCGCGGGCGTAGCCGGCGTCGACGGCGGCGCGGGGCGACTTGCCGGCGCGCAGCTCCTCGCGGATGCGTTCGTAGATGATCACGTTGGCATCCACGGCCATGCCCATGGTCAGCACGAAGCCGGTCATCCCGGGGAGGGTCAGGGTGGCGCCGAAGGCGGAGAGCGCGGCGACCATGAAGACCATGTTGAGGACCAGGGCGACGTCGGCGAACAGGCCGGCGGTCTTGTAGTAGATGACCATGAAGACGACGACGAGCAGCAGGCCGACGGCGATGGCCATGACGCCGCGGCGAACGTACTCGTGGCCGAGGGTCGGGCCGATCTTGCTCTCGGCGGCGGGGGGCTGCTTGAGCGGCGCGGGGAGGGCGCCGGCCTTGAGCACGACGACCAGGTCCTCGGCCTCCTTCTGCAGTTCCTGGGGCGAGCCGGTGCCGAGGGTGATGCGGCACGACCCGCCCTTGATCGGCTCGATGATCTGCGGGGCGGACCGGACGGTGCCGTCGAGCACGATGGCCATCAACCGGCCGACGTTCTTCTCGGTGGCCTCGCCGAACTGGTCGCCGCCGAGCGAATCGAAATCGAGGATGGTGTAGATCTGGTCCTTGATCGCGTCGGGGTCGTAGCGCACGGCGGCGTTGACCACGCGGTCGCCGGTGACCATCACCTCGGGCTCGAGCAGGAACGTGCGCCACCGGTTGGGCGAGGCGCCCGGCTGGCCCTGGTCCATCGACGGGCCTTCGAGGGTGCCGACGTAGACGCGACCCCAGGCCGAGCCCTTGGTCGGGTCGCCCCGCACGTCGGGCGACGCCAGGAAGGCCTCGATGAACTGCTGCAGGATCTCGCGCCCGCTCTGGGCCTCGGTGTCCTGCGCCTCCAGATGCTGGCCGCCGCCGCGGGTGTAGAGGCTGATCTTGCCCTGGAAGCGGGGGTCGTTCTGGATGAACGCGATCACTCCCGGGTCGACGTACGTCTCGTTGGAGACGATGCGGAACTCGAGCGAGGCGGTCTTGGAGATGATCTCCTTGACCCGGTTGACGTCGTCGATCGAGCGCTGGGGCACCTCGACGACGATGTCCATCCCCTGCGCCGCGATGTTCGGCTCGGTCAGGCCGTGCTGGTCGACGCGCTCGCGGATGACCTTGAGCACGCCCTCCGACGAGACCTTGCGTTCGCTCTCGAGCACGTCCGAGCGCAGGGTGAAGCGGCAGGTCTTCTGGTCCTCGTCGCAGCCGTCGAAGTTCAGGACCTGCTCGTAGTAGGTCGCCAACTCCTGCGCCTTGGTGAACGGCTGGTCGAAGTGCAGCGCGAAGCGCCGATTGCCCATCCGCTCGGTCCGCACCCCGTCCGGCGCCACCCCCGCCTCGCGAGTGGCCCACTGCTCGACCGACATCGCGTAGCCCTCGGTGCGTCGCGCGTAGGCCTTGCCGACGTCGATCTCGTAGACCAGCCGCACACCCCCTTGCAGGTCGAGCCCCAGGTTGATGTGGTTCTTCGAGGAGACGAAGACGGGCTGGTATTCCTCGGGCAACGACCCCGCGGCGAAGTACGACGCGGCCAACACGAGCGCGACGGTGAACCCGACCTTCCAGTACCAGATCTTTTCCACGAAGCGGCCCTCTTACTTGTTGCTGCCCAGCGACTCCAGGTTGGAGTCGGCCTTGCCGGCGATCTGCGAACGGAGGATCTTGACCCGGACCTTCTCGGAGATCTCGACCACGGCCACCCGGTCGTCGATCCCGGTGACCGTACCGAAAATGCCGCCGTTGGTGACGATGCGGTCGCCCTTCTTCAGCGCCCGCAACAGTTCCTGGTGCTCCTTTGCCTTCTTCTGCTGCGGACGGATCAACAAGAAATAGAAGATGCCGAACATCACGGCCAGCATCAGGATCTGCGGGCCGCAGGTGGTCCAGAACGACCCCTTGGGCTGCTCCTCCTCCTTGGGCGCGGCAGCCTGCTGCGCACCGGGGGTGCCCGGAGGCGCGGCGCCGGGCGGAGGCGCCGCCGCGGGAAC
>CAZMRP010000220.1:0-7845 GCA_964568275.1 uncultured Myxococcales bacterium | reverse complement strand
GGGCGGGGCGGCCGTCCGGGGAGCTGCTCGGCTTCGGCCTGCTGCTGTGCCTGCTGGCCGGCCCGACGCCGCTCAACGTCACCCAGTCGCTGGTGCTGGCCGCCGGGGCGATGGCGCTGGTCGAGGCCACGCTCGCCTCCGGCTCGGCCTGGGCCCGCGAGTCCGAGCCGTTCCCGACGACGTCGACCTTCCCGCCCGGCCCGAGCGATTCGTCGGCGGCTCCGCCCTCGTCCCCGGCGCCGCCGCCCGCCTGAGCGCCGCCGGCGGTCCGCCGCGGTTCGCGCCGCCGTTGCGCCGCCGGCGCGCTTTCGCTACAAGCACGGGCGATCGGACGAGGGAGGTGCGCGATGGACGGCAAGCAGGTGTGGGCGGAGCTGCTCGAGGGCAACCGGCGGTTCGTGCGCGGGGAGCGCAAGGCCTACGACTTCGCGCTGCGGCGGGCGGAGCTGCTGGCGGGGCAGAAGTGCCGGGTCACGGTGCTGACCTGCTCGGACTCGCGCGTGGTGCCGGAGTTCGTCTTCGACGCGAACCTCGGCGACCTGTTCGACGTGGAGACGGCCGGCAACGTGGTCGACGACGTCGGCCTGGGGACCATCGAGTACGGCGTGGAGCATCTCGGCACGCCGCTGCTGCTGCTGCTGGGCCACACCCGCTGCGGCGCGGTGACCGCCTGCTGCCGCGAGGGCGGTCACGCCCACGGGCACCTGCAATCGATCATGGACCGCCTGGAGCCGGTGGCCGCGCGGACGCACCGCGACATCGACCAGGCGATCCTGGAGAACCTGCGGCAGATCCGCCGCGAGATCCTGGAGCGCAGCGAGGTGGTGCGGAAGCTCGTCGCCGACGGGCGGCTCGCGATCGTGACGGCGCTGTACCGGCTGGAGACGGGGGCGGTCGAGCCGGTGGAGTGACGGCGGCGTCCTTGACGCTGTTTCGGAGAATGCGGTATTCACTCGCCGCCGGTCCCCCGGGGGGCCGGTCCCGAGCCACCGGAAGCGACGACGGGTTCGCGCGTTTGTGAAGGGGCGGCACCCGCCCGCATGGGAGGAGAGCATGGCCGAGGAGAAGCAGGAAGTCCGGATCCTGGGCATGGCGCCGGAGTCGGGACGCTGGCTGCTGGTGCTGATCGGGATGACGATCCAGCTCTGCCTGGGCGCGATCTACGCGTTCAGCGTGTTCAAGGGCCCGTTGGCCAAGTACTTCGCGTCGCTCGGGGAGAAGCCCAGCGACACGGCGATGCTGATCCCGTACATCGTGTTCCTGGCGGTGTTCGGCCTGTCGATGCCGCTGGCCGGCAAGCCGATGGAGAAGTACGGGCCGAAGGTGATCGCGGCGATCGGCGGCGTGCTGGTCGGCCTGGGGTGGTTCCTGGCGTCGTTCGCCACCAGCCCGATCCTGCTGGCGCTGCTCTACGGCGTGGTCGGCGGCCTCGGCGTGGGCCTGGCCTACGGCTGCCCGATCGCGGTGTCGACGCGCTGGTTCCCGGACCGGCGCGGCCTGGCGGTCGGCCTGACGGTGCTCGGCTTCGGCTTCTCGGCCTTCCTGACCGGCAAGCTGGCCGACTACCTGATGGCGAACCAGGGCGGCGTGATGCCGACGTTCAAGATCCTCGGCGTGGTGTTCCTGGTGGTGACCGTCGCGCTGGCGATGCTGCTCAAGTTCCCGCCCAAGGGCTGGACGCCGGCGGGCTGGACGGCGCCCGGGGCCAAGGGCGGGGCGCCGGCGGCGCCCAAGCCCGAGTTCGAGCGCGGTCAGATGCTGAAGACCGGGGCGTTCTGGGGCCTGTGGGCCTGCTACACGATCGGCACGCTGGCCGGGTTGATGGCGATCGGCATCGCCAAGCCGGTCGGCACCGACCTCGGCATCGCCTCGGCCACCGCCACCACGCTGGTCGGCATCTTCGCGGTCTGCAACGGCTTGGGCCGTCCGGTGTTCGGCGCGTTGACCGATAAGCTCGGGGTGCGCAACACGGCGCTCCTGTCGTACGTGCTGATCGGCGGGGCGTCGATCTTCCTCTGGCAGGCCTGGTCGCAGACGGCGTACATCGTCGCTTTCATCGTGCTGTGGGCCTGCCTCGGCGGCTGGCTGGCGCTGGCGCCCGCGGCGACGGCGTCGTTCTTCGGCACCAAGGACTACGCGCGCAACTACGGCGTGATGTTCACCGCCTACGGCGCCGGCGCGATCATCGGCTCGCTGCTCGCCGGCCAGATGAAGGACATCTTCGGCTCCTACATCAACGTCTTCCCGATCGTCGCCGGCCTCGCGGCCCTCGGGATCGTGATCTCGCTGCTGCTGATCAAGCCCCCCAAGGCGCCCGAGGCGGCCCCGGCCGCCGAGTCGAAGTAGCCCGTCCTCCCGCGTTCCCCGCAGCGTTCGCTCTCCGCTGACAGCCCGCACCGACCGGCCAGGTCGGGACTGCGCGCCGTCGCCGTCAATCCAGCGGCTCGGTGGGGCGCGGCGGGGCGACGATGGTCACCGCCGCGGCGCCGGCCGTCTCGTGGCCGGCGAGGTCGCGCACCGACAGGCGGTACTCCCACGTCTCGCCCCAGCCGGTCGTGCTCTTCCACGAGAACGACGTCCGGCGACCGTCGGAGGCGCGGAAGGTGCGGTCGTGCTCCCAGACCTCCGTCCCGGGCCGGCGCCGTTCGAGGCGGTACAACAGCTCGTCGTGATCGCGCGGGGCGTCGTCCGCGGCGTCGAACACGAGCCGTGTCTCCAGCTCCCACCCGGGGACGACCTCGCACGGCGAGAGCGGAACGGTGCCCCACACGGCGCGGGCCGTTCCGGACCGCAGCCCGGTGAAGGACGGGGCGCGGTCGTCGCGCTCGGGGGTCGCGCGGACGCGGGCCAGCTTCTGCCAGTCGCCGAGCGCGGTGGTCGAGATCGGTCGCCGGACCTGCAGCTCGTGGTCGCCCGCGGCGAGCGGCGTCTTCGGGACGACCTCGACGAACCACTCGGCCCACGTCGTGGTGTCGGTCGGCACTTCGACGCCGGCCGCGTCGAGCAGGCGGAACTCGTGCGCCGGCGCGCCCTCGACGCCGCCGCACGACGGGGCGACGAGCACGCGGAAGTGCGTGTTGGCCGGGGCGTCGGTCCCGTCGAACGGGGCGTCGAGGTACGCCATCGGGCCGTACGAGGCGCACTCGTCGGCGACGTCGGTGGCGGGGACGACCAGGGCGAGCAACAGGGCGATGCCGGTGTGACGCATGGACCCATCCTACGTGCGAGTCGGGCCGAGGATTCGACGAATCGCATCGGCGACGGGTCGTTCGTCTTCCGCCGCGGCTTCCGGCGGCAAGTGGACCCAAGAGGACGACCCAAGAGGACGGTAGCCTTGCCCGGCCGCCGCCGATGTGTCAGCATTGTTCCGTAGTTCAAGGTGGGGACGCATCGCCCCTGCGACAAGCGGGCAGCAGAAAGGATCGGCGGACATGGACGGCCTACGATCGTTACGGACTTCTGCGCCTTCTCCGCTTTCTGTCCTGTCGCTGGCGGGATTCGTCGTCTGGGCTGCGGCTTCTTGCGGCGGCGATTCGACGTCGTCGGGTCCGTGCAGCGGCGTGACCTGCTCGGGGCACGGGGTCTGCGCGGTGCAGTCCGACGGGCTGACGGCGTACTGCCAGTGCGCCACCGGGTACCACCCGGTCGGCGTGGGGCTGGATTGCGCGATCAACGATCCGGTGGACCCGTGCTCGGGCGTCACCTGCTCGCGGCACGGGACGTGCCGCGTCGACGGCGAGAACCCGGTCTGCGACTGCGAAGGCGGGTACGAGGCGGATCCCTCCGGGCTGGTGTGCCTGCCGGTGGCCGGAGCGGATGCGGATGCCGATGCGGACGCGGATGCCGATGCGGATGCCGATGCGGACGTGGAGCCGGACGTCGCGGAGGACACCGGTGGCGATGCGGACGCGGACGGTGACGAGGACGTGGGCGCCGACGCGGATGCGGACGCGGACGCGGACGGCGACGCGGATGCCGATGCGGACGTGGAGGACGACGGCGGTGTCGATGCCGGGTGCTCGTCGGCCGCGGAGTGCGATGACGGGCTGAGCTGCACGCTGGACAGCTGCAACCTGGGAACGCACGAGTGCGTGCACACGCCGCGCCACGGCGAGTGCGACGACGGCCTCGTGTGCAACGGGAGCGAGGTCTGCGACCCGGCGACCGGCGCGGCGGTGACGGGGTGCGCCGCGGGGACGCCGATGATCTGCGACGACGCCGACGACTGCACGAGCGACTCGTGCGACGAGGGGACCTCGGCCTGCGTGTTCACTCCGCGCGACGGGGACGGGGACACGGTGCCGGAGGCCACCTGCGGCGGGACGGACTGCGACGACACCGACCCGATGGTCTTCCCGGGCCAAATCGAGTCGTGCAACTGGTCGGACGACGATTGCGACACGCTGGTCGACGAGGACCTGTGGGAGGCGGGACGGCCGGTGCGCCTGAGCAGCGCCGGAACCACATCGGCCACATCGTCCCCCTCGATTGCGGTCGACCCCGCGACCGGCAACGCCGCCGTCGCCTGGGTGGAGGGCACACGGGTCCAGGCGCGCGTCGTGAGCCCCGACCGGGTGCTGCTGACCCCGGAGCTCCTCCTCGCCGACTACGGCACCTCGTACGCGCCGCCCAGTGCGACGGTCTCCCCGTACGACGACGGCTACCTCGTCGCGTGGAACAGCTACTCGACCGTGGAGGCGACGTATGGCATCGACCTGAGGACCGTGGCCGTCAGCGGAACCGTCGGGACCACAGCGAACGCAGTCACCGGCCAGGCCTACTCGGGCACCTACGCCTGGGCGGTCCGGACCGCGGGCTACGTCGTCGCGGTCTGGAACAGCCACGAATCGAGCACGGTCACGGTTCGCGCCCGGCGCCTCGCCGCCGACACGCTGGCGCCGCTGTCGCCCGTTGTGGAGATCGGATCGGGCTACGTACGGCAGAGGCCCGTCGTCGACGGGACGCAGCTCGGGATGACGCTGGAAGCCTACGGTTCGATCGCGACGTACAACTTCAAGGCGTACCGCGAGCTGCTCACCCCGGTGTTCACGCAGGAGCTCGGCTCGTTCCTCGACTTCGGCCCGGCGGACGGCGAGAGCCTTCTCGGTCAGGGCCTGAGCGCGGCGGGGGGCTGGATGGCGTGGCGCGAGCGCCGCTACTGGGGTGCGGGGATCTACCGGCTGGCCTCCTACGAAATGCAGGCGGATGGGACGTTCGCTTCCGGAAGCCCGCGGGTCGCATTCACGGAGCACTTCGATGGTCAGGAACAGCTGGTGGCCCAGGGCGCACCGGGCGAGTGGATCTGGGGCCGCAAGCTCAGCAGCACCCTCCAGCTGACCCGGCGCCGGGAGGATGGCACGGCGATCGGTACGCCGGTGGTGGTGAACAACTTCGCCGCACCGCCCGCCTCGGACGTCCGCTTCAACCCCTTCACGCCTGCGTTCGGGAGCGACCGCTACTGGATGGCATGGCTCGACACCCGGGACGGGACGAACGAGGTCTACGTGAACAACATGCGCTGCGCGTACTGAGGTTCGAGGGGCGGGTCGGTGCGGTCGGTTTGCGCGGCGGAGGGGCGTCGGCGGTTGGACTCGGGGGAGGGAGAAGGAGCGGGGAAGATGACTTCGTTGCCGCGGCGGCGTGTTTCGGCATGGTCGTGGGTCGTTGTTACGGTGGCGCTGGGTCTCGGGCTCGGGCTGTCGTGCGGCGGCGATTCGACGTCGTCGGGGCCGTGCTCGGGCGTGACCTGCTCGGGGCACGGGGTCTGCGCGGTGCAGTCCGACGGGCTGACGGCGTACTGCCAGTGCGCCACCGGGTACCACCCGGTCGGCGTCGGCCTCGACTGCGCGGTGAACGACGCGACCGACCCGTGCCTGGACGTGAGCTGCTCGGACCACGGCACGTGCCGCGTGGAATCCGAGAACCCGGTCTGCGACTGCGAGGGCGGGTTCGAGGCGGATCCTTCGGGGCTGTGGTGCCTGCCGGTGGTGGGTGCGGACGCCGATGCGGACGGAGATGCCGACGCGGATGCGGATGCGGATGCCGACGCGGACGTCGAGCCGGACGTCGCGGAAGACGTCGGGACCGACGCAGACGCGGACGGCGACGAGGACGTGGGAGCCGACGCGGATGCGGATGCGGATGCGGACGGCGACGAGGACGTGGGCGCCGACGCCGACGCGGATGCGGATGCGGATGCGGACGTGGAGGATGACGGCGGTGTCGATGCGGGGTGCACCTCACACGCAGAGTGCGACGACGGTCTGAGCTGCACGCTGGACACCTGCAACTTCGCGACGCACGCGTGCTCCCACGCGGCGCGGGATGCGGAGTGCGACGACGGTCTGGTGTGCAACGGGAGCGAGGTGTGCGACCCGGCGACGGGCGCGGCGGTGACGGGGTGCGCCGCGGGGACGCCGATGGACTGCAGCGACGGTGACGATTGCACGGAGGACGTGTGCGACAACGGGACGCGGTCGTGCCTGCACTCGGCGCGGGACGCGGACGGCGACACGTTCGGCGACGCCGCCTGCGGCGGGACCGACTGCGACGACACGGACGCGAATGTGTTCCCCGGGCAGCTCGAGACCTGCAACCGGACCGACGACGACTGCGACACGTTCGTCGACGAGGATCTGTGGGAGGCGGGGACGCCGGTGCGCGTGAGCAATTCCGGCGGTTCGCTCGGTGGTTTGGCCTACAACGAGGCATCCGGCAACCTCCTGGCCGTGTGGCAGAGTCCGGACAACCACATCCGCGCCCGCGTCGTTACTCCGGCGCTGGCGATGCCGGGCGCCGAGATCCTGGTCTCGGGGACGACCCCGGCACCAACCGGAGCGGGTCGCGGGCTTCCGGTCGAAGCGTCCGCGATTGCCACCGACGGGCACTTCCTGGTCGGCTGGGCGCGGGACGGCACCTCGCGCGATGTGATGGCCACTCCGATCACGGAGCCTGCGACGCTGGGTTCGTCTGCGGTGCTCGCGTCGAGCTCGGCCGGGGCGATTGTGTACCGTCCGGTCTTCGCCCGAACGACGGACGACCTGGTCGGCGCGTGGATCGACAACCATGCCGGGGATCCTCGCGTGTACGTGCGGCGGTACGAGCCCACCACTCTCGCGACCCTCGGCGCCATGGTGGAAGTCGGTCGCTCGCACGACTTTTCGGACTGCATCACGCTGCCCGCAATCGCCTGGAACGGATCGACGTTGCTGGTCTCGTGGCTTCGATACACGAGCGGCGGATGGTCGGGAGCCTCATCCTATCGCGGGTTCCGACCCACCCTCGTCGAGGCCTTCCCGACCGTAGACTTGTACGACACGCCGGACGTCGGCGGCCAAGGTCCGGGATCCGTGTTCTCGGTCGGCGGCGCGTTCGGCATCGCGGGCCGGGGAGGATCGATCTGGCAAGTCGACGCGACCGGGACGCTCGAGCCAGGAAGCCCGCACGGAACGGCGGTCAACGGACTCACGAGCACCGGCTTGGACGGTGAGCTTGTCGGCGTGGTCATCGTCGGTTCGGAACTCCGCGTCGTTCGGACCAATCCGGCCGGCACATTCATCGGATCCCCCGTCCGCGCGAACGCGTTTTCCGCCGGCGCCTCGAGCGCTCCTTGCACGGGGGACGGGACGGCCCGTGTCGTACTTGGTGGAGACACATTCGCGATGGCCTGGTGTGACACCCGCGACGGCTCGCAGCAGGTGTACGTCAATACGGTGCGCTGCGCGTACTGAGGTTCGGAAGGCGGGTCGGTGCGGTGGGTTTGCGCGGCGGAGGGTCGCCGGCGGTCGGCTTCGGGGGAGGGAGAAGGAGCGGGGAAGATGACTTCGTTGCCGCGGCGGCGTGTTT